>NZ_JACETT010000034.1:0-2708 GCF_013912365.1 Thermoactinomyces intermedius | reverse complement strand
GTTTTTCGAGCACCTTCGTTTTTTAAAGAGCATTTAAGTAATTTTTTATGTATCAAGTCAAAACGAAGGTGGCTTTTTCCTTTATTTCATGCGGGTTTCAGCTATAGCGAGCAACCCCAAGGGTTTTTGACATATCAAGGTGCTCGAAAAAGAACTTCTGTTACAAGCTTGAATATCAGAAATATCAACTAATATCAGTCTACAAAAAAATAAAATTCTTGTAAACCTTCAGTTCTAATATTAAAGCCCTCTCCGGAAAATGGAGAGGGCTGTTTTTGTAATCCTCCAAAAGAGGTGTAACCATTCTGACAACAGAAATTGTATGACGAGTATCAATATCAAAAGAGTTTCAATCCTCTTAATGAGGTGTACTCATTCTGACTTTTGTGATCGTTGGAGGACTCCCCTGCCTTTTCTTGTTTCAATCCTCTTAATGAGGTGTACTCATTCTGACTGCATGTGTCTGAAACCCTTGATACGATTGAGGTTCAATATGGTTTTTCGAGCACCTTCGTTTATTAAAGAGTATTTAAGTTATTTTTTATGTATCAAGTCAAAACGAAGTGACTTTTTCCTTTATTTCATGCGGGTTTCAGCTTTTACGAGCAACCCCAGGGATTTTTGACATATCAAGGCGCTCGAAAAATAACTTCTGTTACAAGTTTGAACATCAGGAATATCAATTATTTTCAGTTTAGCAAAAAGATAAAAAGACTGTAAACCTTCAAAGTCTAACATTTTAAAGGCAAGAGATAATCTCTATTAAAAAATCTCTCCGGTGATGGAGAGAGTTTTTTATTATTTCGTTGTGATCTAAATGAAGTGTACTCATTCTGACGGGAAGTACTCCAAAAAGTTCAAGGATCAAGCCGTACTTAGTGGTATGGCTTTGTCATTTGTGATCAGTATGGCCCTGAATGGTTGGGAAATTAACAAAATGACCTTCTTGGAAGCAGCCATTGGCGGCCTCTTGGGATTGATCGGAGGAGGCATCACTGCAGGAGCTTCCCGGGGATTGGCGAGTGGCATCGGGCAAAAACTGATCATGGGTGCCAAAAATTCCAAATTCTTGGGTCCTGTTCTTCGCGGAGGACAAAAACTGGTTTCCAAGATGCCTGCTCCCATTCAAAAAATGTTTACCAAAGGCGGATTCATCGGAGCAGCCGAGGGTGCTGGAACCAGTGTGACAGACGATATCCTGCATGGGCGGAAGATCAATTGGAAAAATGCCGTTTTGGCAGGTTTTTTCGGAGCCGGTTCTGTCGTAGTGGTTCATTTTGCCCAGCCAGCGGTCAATAAAGCCGTCGCATCAATGGAACCGGTTTTGGCCAAAACCCCGATTGTCAAAAATCTTTTCACCAAAGTTGACGATTGCATTGCTGCTCGGCAAACCGGAGGATATCATGCCTTCTTCCTGGTGGTTAAACCCGGATGTGTTGATACAGGCATAACAGACCTACTAAAAAGTGATTTGAAAAAATGGAGAGAAACAGTAGGTACTGATTTAAATACGATTGCTGTCGCCAGAACGGATATTGAAGGTTTGGAAAATAAAGTGTTTGAAGGTGCTTCTACACGAGTTATAGAAGCAGCACCACCAGCAGCTGGATTAGAGCCTTTGGATACGAATAGAAAAATAAAAGCACCATATGATGAAAACAATCCTTTCCTTAAACAATACACCAATCATGCTGAAGAAATGATTGTTAATAAGTTTGCTGACGCTGTTGATGATTTATATCCAAACCCCCTCGATGTAAAAGGTAAACTATATTTACATCAATCTAATCCAAAAGGTGTATGTGGAGCATGTAAAGCAGGGTTTGGAAAAAGCTCTAAAAGACAAGGGGTTTTATACCAACTTAGTAAGTGGTATCCAAATCTTGAGATCATTGTATCATCTGAAGTTAAAGAGGGGCAAAAAGTAACTAAGAGTCATTTTTTTATAGTAAAAGATGGTAAACAATATGATTATCCGGAAGATAGGAGGAAATAGAGTATGAGATGGTATGAAAAGGTAAACATAGATGCGAAAGCAGCATATTTTTTAGCGTTATCAGACAAAATAATAGATAAACTTACTCCTTATGAGAATTGGTATTCAATTGCGAGAAGTACCCTTGATTTGTGTTGGGAATGGGTCGAGGATAAGAAGGTGGATGAAGATGATATTTATATGAAAGTTAACGATGAAGATGAAGGGTTCTTTATGGTTGGTTTGGCTGAAATCGATCCTTTTCAAGGAAATTCACAGGCGGAATCTGCTTATTGGTGTATCTTTGGTGCTGTAAGTTATGTCATATGGCTGGGTCATATCTTGAACAACAAGGAAAATGAACTTCCACAAGAGCTTGAAAGTTTAGATGATGAATTCAATGAACAGCGTTTCATGGAAGAAATAAGAAAAGTAGAAGGATACCGAGAAGAATGGTCCGAGTGCTTAAAGCAATACCTGTTGGAAAACTATCCGGCAGGCAGTGATAGGAAAATTAAGAGAGAAGAATTGTTGAGATTGATTGCATAAAAAAATGATTAAGTGGAAACATTTCCGCTATATTTGGCGTAATATATGAAGGGGATTTTCCCCTTTTAATCGTCCCAATTGCACAGAAGCAATTGAGTAAAAGACTTTTTGATGATTTCCAAAGCCGATACACTGAAGTCTTTCACGACTTCCAAAGCCGATACTCTGAAATCATCAAACCCTT
>NZ_JACETT010000033.1:0-168918 GCF_013912365.1 Thermoactinomyces intermedius | reverse complement strand
GTTAAGGTATACTTCGTCCCGGCCATAATCCCCGTCCGCAAATGGGGGTACTTTTTCTTTCGGAAGGACGGGTGATTCAGTTCGGTAATAAACATGGTAGGCACACCGTGCAGGCCTGTACACTTTTCCTTTTCCACGATCTCCAGCACTTTTCCGGCATCAAAGGTGATCAAGGGAACCAAGGCCGCCCCGACACTGAACCCGGCAAGGGTGCCCAAGACGCACCCGAAGCAATGAAAAAAAGGCACCGGAATACAAAGGCGGTCTTTCTCCGTCAATTTCATGCACTCTGCAATATTGCGCCCGTTGTTGATGATATTGTGGTGAGACAGCATCACGCCTTTCGGAAATCCGGTGGTGCCGGACGTGTACTGCATGTTGATCACATCATCCGGATGCAAAGATGCCTGCCGGGCTTTGACTTCCTCTTCCCGGACCTCCCGCCCCATTTCAACAAGGTCCTTCCAGCAAAACATCCCGGGAGCCGGTTTGTCATCGAGCAGTATGACATTTTTTAATTTAGGCAATCTTTTGGATTTTAAACGGCCGGGCGGGCAATCTTTTAACTCCGGGCATATTTCATAAAGCATATCAACATAGGATATGCCTTTTACTTCCCTTTCCAAAATCAGCGTCTCCGTGTCCGATTGCTTCAGCAGATATTCCAGTTCGCGCACGCGGTAATTGGTGTTGACCGTAATCAAAACCACCCCGGTCATGCCGGTGGCAAATTGGGAAATCAACCATTCCGGTTGGTTTAAAGCCCAGATGGCCAGGTGGTGTCCTTTGCCCAGCCCCAGCTTGATCAATCCTTTGGCGGCTTCCATCACCTTTTCCTGAAAGTCCTCATAAGTCCAGCGAATGCCTTTTTCCGGATAAATCACCGCTTCTTTTTTCCCGTGCAGCTTCACTTGTTCGTCCAGCAAATCCCCCAGCGTGTAATGAACCAGTTCCGCCAAGATATGACCTCCCTTTTCAACAGCCGATTTCACGTGCAATGATATTGCGCTGAATCTCCGAGGTTCCTTCCCCGATCTCGGTCAATTTGGCATCGCGGAAATACCGCTCCACTTTATAATCGTGCATATATCCCCAGCCGCCGTGAATTTGCACCGCTTGATTGGCGACTTCCATGGCCACTTCCGAAGCAAACAATTTGCAGATGGAAGCTTCCTTGGTAAACCGTTTTCCCTGATCCTTCAACCAGGCAGCTTTATATACATAAGTCCGGGCCAATTCAATTTTCATGTGCATATCCGCCAATTTATGTTGAATCGCCTGAAACTTGGACAGGGATTGGCCAAATTGTTTCCGTTCTTTCGCATACTTCAAAGCCAATTCATAGGCCCCTTGCGCGATACCGACCGCCATGGCCCCGATTCCGATGCGGCCCCCGTCCAAAGTGATCAAAAACTGTTTAAACCCCTGTCCCCTTTCCCCCAGAATGTTTTCTTCCGGAACATGCACATCCTCCAAAACCAATTCGGTGGTATTGGAACTGTGTAACCCCAACTTCTCATAATGATCAAGCACTTGAAACCCGGGAGCATCCGTCGGAACGATAAACGCAGTGATTTCTTTGCGGTCCCCGGATTGACCGGTCACGGCGGTCAAGGCCAGATACTTTGCATAACTGGCATTGGTGATGAAACATTTGCTGCCGCTGATGACCCACTCGTCCCCTTTTTTGACGGCGCGGGTTTTGGTTCCTCCGGCATCGGAACCGGCATTGGGTTCAGTGAGTCCAAAAGCTCCCAGGGTCTTTCCTTCACACAACGGAACCAGATATTTCTCTTTTTGCTCTTTGGTTCCAAAGAGATAGAGTGGAGCACATCCCAATGAGATGTGAGCAGAATAAGTGATTCCGGTGGAAGCACAAACCCGGCTCAATTCCTCCACGGCAATGGCAAAGCTGATCGTGTCCGCACCCGCTCCCCCGTATTCTTCCGGAAAAGGCAACCCCATTAATTTAAGATTGGACATTTTCTGAAAAATATCCTTGGGAAAGCGCTTGCTTCGATCCCTTTCATCCGCTCCCGGCGCCACTTCTCCTTCGGCAAAGTCACGCATCAAAGATCGGATCATTTGTTGCTCGGATGTCAATTCGTAGTTCATGTTTCCCCACTCCTTCGGTCCGAATGACAGCGTTTTCATTTTTATTATAAATTTTTTTATTCTATTTATTCAATCATTTTCGGTTATTCGCCCCAAACCGGCCCAAAATTGTCCGAAACTTATTTGCAATGAGGGTTGAAAAGGGATAAAATTGAATCAACAAAAAAGAAACGCACCCGGTTGGGTGCGTCAAACCATCAAATTTATTCGAGGAAATCTTTTAAACGTTTGCTGCGGCTTGGATGACGCAATTTGCGAAGAGCTTTGGCTTCAATCTGGCGAATCCGTTCCCGAGTCACGCCAAAGACTTTCCCGACTTCTTCCAACGTGCGGGTGCGTCCATCATCCAATCCAAAACGTAAACGCAAAACATTTTCTTCCCGTTCCGACAAGGTATCCAACACATCTTTCAACTGTTCTTTCAACAACTCATAAGCCGCGGCATCCGCTGGTGCTTGTGCATCGTCATCCGGAATGAAATCGCCCAGATGGGAATCATCTTCTTCTCCGATCGGCGTTTCCAATGAAACCGGCTCTTGGGCAATTTTCATGATTTCCCGTACTTTTTCAGGGCTCAACCCCATTTCTTCGGCAATTTCTTCCGGTGTCGGCTCCCGGCCGAGTTCTTGCAACAATTGACGGGACACGCGAATCAATTTATTAATGGTTTCCACCATATGAACCGGGATCCGGATGGTGCGGGCCTGATCGGCAATGGCGCGGGTGATGGCTTGCCGGATCCACCAGGTTGCGTACGTGCTGAATTTAAATCCTTTACGGAAATCAAATTTTTCAACGGCTTTGATCAGCCCCATGTTTCCTTCCTGAATCAAGTCCAAAAACAACATTCCCCGTCCGACATACCGCTTGGCGATACTCACCACCAGGCGCAAGTTAGCTTCAGCCAGCCGCTGTTTGGCTTCCTCATCCCCCTGTTCAATCCGTTTCGCCAATTCGACTTCTTCTTCCGCAGTCAGCAAAGGAACACGGCCAATCTCTTTTAGGTACATCCGGACAGGGTCATTGATTTTGACTCCCGGCGGAACATTTAAATCATCATCCACAAACTCTTCGTCATCAACCTCGGTTTCATCAAAATCAGCGTCGTCTTCTTCATTGACCACTTCGATTCCCTGATCGTGCAGGTGTTCAAAAAACTCATCCATTTGTTGGGAACTTTGGTCGAAAGGAGACATTTTTTCCATGATCGTTTTATAAGATAAAACACCCTGCTTTTTGCCTTTTTCCACCAATTGTTCTTTGGCTTGATCCAAAGTTAGTTCCATTTCATTTTGTTTGTTCGCCAAGTTCCTTTCCTCCTCCTTTCTGATGAACTCGTTTCCTAAATCCGCATATGCAACTGATTACGCAACTGCGTAACTTCCTTTAACAACTTTGCGGCTTTGACGGGTTCATCAGCACGCGATAGTTGTTCAATCTGTCTCTCCTTTTCTTCAATCTGTTTCAGGAGAGGAACATCTCGTATATGGTGAACACAATCCCTCAATTCCTTTTCCGAAATCTCATCGGGCAACTCCATGAAAGCAAGTTTTGCCGCCACTGATTCCAGTTCGGGATCGGTCAAGGTACGGATAAAGGCCCCGGGATCTTCCGGACTGTCCCGGTCATAGTAAGAATAAAGATAAGCTGCCAAGACGGCATAAATTTCTGTATTGAAATCAGCTCCCAAATGGGTTTTTACCCATTCCGTCACTGATCTGCTTCTCATCATATGGGCAATCAGGTACATCTCCGATTTCTCGGCAATCGACCGGGGTTGGGCACCTCCGATCAAATGTTTGCCAATCTCCTGATACCCATTATTCCACTTGGAGCCATCTTTATCCCTTTTGCTTTTCTGCTTTATCCGCTTTGCTTTCCGCAGTTCATCTTTCAGGGCATCCAATGAAAGATGAAACTCTCCGGCCAACCGGCGAAGATAGTGATCCTGTTCAATGGCTTGAGGCAACCCGGCAATGACACCGACCGCTTCGGCCAAATATTTCATGCGTTCGTCTTCATCCTGCAAATCATATTTTTTCTTTAGGATTTCCAATTTAAATGCCGTTAATGGCATGGCCGCCGCCAAAATCTCTTCTTTAAACGCCGTTTTCCCGAACCGCCGGATGTATTCGTCCGGATCCAATCCCACGGGCATTTGCGCGACTTTGACCGTGCATCCTTCATTTTTTAACAGCTCGATTCCTCTGAAAGCCGCATTCTGACCGGCTTCATCGGAATCGTAACTCAAAATGACATGATCTGAATTTCTCTTCAGGATTCGTGCTTGGGTTTCGCTCAGAGCCGTTCCCAACGTCGCAACACCATTTAGAACCCCTGCCTGCCAGGCAGAGATCACATCCATGTATCCTTCAAACAGAACGGCTTTGGAATGTTTACGTATGTGAGAACGTGCACGATGAAGATTATATAAATGATTCCGTTTATGAAATAAGATTGTATCAGGACTGTTTAAATATTTCGGTTGTCCGTCTCCCAATGCCCGCCCGCCAAAGCCGATCACTTTTCCCTGGGCGTCATGAATCGGAAACATCAGGCGATGTCGAAAACGGTCATAATATTTTTTATTGTATCCTTGTTCACGCGATGTGATTAATCCAACTTTTTCGAGGATCTCTTCGGAAAACCCTCTTTTTTTAAGGAATGACAGCAGAAATTGAAAAGATGAAGGTGCATAACCAAGTTGAAACTCTTTGACAGCCTCCGGCTGAATTTCCCGTTGCTTGAGATATTCTCTGGCAATGCGGCCATACTTTGTGGAAAGGAGCACATAATGATACAACTTTGCAGCCAGATCGAGAGCTTTTCTCATTTGCCGGCGCATTTGTTCCTCTTCATCGGAAAGATCTTCCGCCACCGGCTTGGGAACCGGAATACCGGCTTGTTCAGCCAAATGCGTCACGGCTTCGACAAACGTGTATTGCTCCAGCTCCATGACAAATTTGATCACATCTCCGCCTTTGCCGCAACCGAAACAATAAAAAATCTGTTTATCAGGCGCGACTGAAAAGGAAGGAGTTTTCTCTGAATGAAAAGGGCACAATCCAAAATAATTCTTACCGCTTTTTTTCAGGGAAACGGTCTGTTCAATCACATCGACAATATCATACTCTTTTCTGACTTGGTCAATGACTTCATCAGGAATCCTTCCTTTCATATCCATCACTGCTTTCTAAAGAATTCCTAATAAAAGGTATGGATGGATTGATTCCCCTGCACGAATGTTAACTATTCGCCAACATTCGGCAAACTCCTCCTTCAATCCTCTTTTTATAAAATGGCAATATCTGCAAATAGTGCTGTGACCTTTCCCTATCCCCTTATTCTACATTAAAAATCGCTTCTCCTTCTACGTGCCTTCTTTTAAAAATCAGGAGGATAAAAAACCAGGGGAATGAATTCATCATCATATCATTGCATTTTATTATAATTTTGTAAAGAAATCTTTTTAAAGAAAAAATACCCAACGTGTGGGTATTTTTTTAAATAAATTTATTCTAGTACTACTTTCATATTCTTGCAAGCTTATTTCTCCAAAAGGACGGCTTGTGCGGCGGCAAGCCTGGCCAACGGAACCCGGAAGACTGAACAGCTGACATAATTCATCCCGACTTCATGGCAAAACCGGATGGATTCTTTTTCTCCGCCGTGCTCCCCGCAAATGCCGGTCTTTAAGGCAGGTTTTGTTTTTCTTCCTTTTTCCGTCCCGATGCGAACCAGCTGCCCGACACCTTCTATGTCAAGGCGGATGAACGGGTTATCCGGCAGGATTTTCTGATCCACATAGGTATGCAAGAATTTGCCTTCCGCATCATCCCGGCTGTAACCAAACGTCGTCTGGGTCAAATCATTGGTTCCGAACGAGAAGAAATCGGCTTCTTCCGCAATTTGGTCTGCCGTCAAGGCAGCTCTCGGAATCTCGATCATGGTCCCCACCTGATATGAAACGCTTACATTTTCATCGGCCATGACTTCTTCCGCCACTTGTTCAACCAAGGCACGCATCCGCTTCAATTCCTCCACATGCCCCACCAGCGGGATCATGATTTCCGGCTGTACCCGGATGCCTTCTTTGACGGATTCCACTGCCGCTTGGAAGATCGCTTCCGCCTGCATGCGGTAAATTTCAGGATGAATGATCCCCAGTCGGCATCCCCGGTGCCCAAGCATCGGGTTAAACTCATGGAGGGAACGCACTTTTTTCAGCAAATGTTCTTTTTGGCGATACGCTTCGGTGCCTTCCTGTCCGGCCACTTGCATTTTGGTGATTTCCACCAACAAGTCCTCCATATTCGGCAGGAACTCATGCAGCGGAGGGTCCAGCAACCGGATGTTGACCGGTAATCCGTCCATCGCCCGGAAAATTCCTTTAAAGTCTTCTTTCTGCATGGGCAAAAGTTCATCGAGGGCCTGTTGTCTTTCTTCCTGGTCATCGGCCAGAATCATCCGTTGCACGATCGGAATCCGTTTGGGATCCATAAACATATGCTCCGTGCGGCACAATCCGATTCCTTCCGCACCCAGTTCCCGTGCTTTTTCCGCATCTTCCGGATTATCGGCATTGGTGCGCACCTTCAGCCTTCTGATTTCATCCGCCCATTTCAGCAATTCCCGGAACTCGGGAGTCAATTCGGGATCCTTCATCGGAACTTCGCCGATAAACACTTGCCCGGTTCCTCCGTCGATGGACAAAACATCCCCTTCCCGGAGGGTCACATCCTCCACGGTCACCGTTTTTTGACGCAGATCGATTTTCAACTGTTCACATCCGCATACGCAGGCTTTTCCCATTCCCCTGGCGACCACGGCAGCATGGCTTGTCATCCCGCCGCGGCTTGTTAAAATTCCTTGTGCCGCCAAAACACCGTGAATATCTTCCGGCGTCGTTTCCGGCCGGACCAACAACACCCGTTTGCCCTCTTTGGCCCAGGCTTCCGCCGTGTCCGCGTCAAAAACAATTTGTCCGGAAGCCGCTCCGGGCGATGCGGGCAATCCTTTGGCCCATGCAGTCAACTTGGCATTGTGGTCGATCCGGCGGTGTAACATCTGTTCCAATTGTTCCGGTTCGACCCGCATCAGGGCCTCTTCGCGCGAGATGATTCCTTCCCCGGCCATCTGAACGGCAATTTTCACCGCGGCTTGCGAGGTTCTTTTGCCGGATCTCGTTTGCAGAATGTATAATTTTCTATTTTCAATCGTAAACTCAATATCCTGCATATCCCGGTAAGCGCTTTCCAATTGGTTGCAGATGCGGACCAACTGCTCATAAACATCCGGCATCTCTTTTTCCAGATCAGCGATCGGTTTGGGAGTGCGAATGCCGGCCACCACATCTTCCCCTTGCGCGTTAAACAAAAACTCTCCGTATAACTCTTTCTCCCCGCTGGAAGGGTTTCGGGTGAAGCAAACCCCCGTCCCTGATTCATTCCCCGTGTTCCCGAAGACCATGGTTTGCACATTGACGGCCGTTCCCAAATCATCCGGAATTCCGTTCATTTTCCGGTAAATTTTGGCCCGGTTGTTATTCCATGAAGAAAACACGGCCACAATGGCTTGTTTCAATTGCTCCATCGGCTCCTGGGGGAAAGGATGTTTGGTTTCCTTCCAAATCAATTCTTTAAACGCGCGAATCACTTCCTGCCAATCCTCTGCATCCAATCCGGTATCCAGTTCAACCCCTTTTTTCTCTTTCACCTTTTGGATGACTTGTTCAAATTTGTAATGATCCACGCCCAACACGACATCCCCGAACATTTGGATAAACCGACGGTAACAATCATAGGCAAAGCGGGGATTGCCGGTTTGTTCGGCCAGGCCGGCTGCCGTTTGGTCATTGAGCCCCAGATTCAAAATCGTATCCATCATGCCCGGCATGGAAAATTTGGCGCCAGAACGGACCGAGACCAGCAACGGGCGCTTGGGGTGGCCCAATTTTTTGCCGGTTTCTTGTTCCAGACCGGCTATCGCTTCTTTCACCTGTTCCATTAATTCTTCTTTTAACCCTTCCCCGCTTTTCAAAAAGTCATTGCACGCTTCGGTGGTAATGGTAAATCCAGGCGGAACGGGCAGACCGACTCGGGTCATGTCGGCCAGATTCGCCCCTTTTCCCCCCAACAAATCTTTCATGTCCCTGTTTCCTTCGTGAAACCGATAGACCTGTTTCAAACCCACGGCTATTGTCCTCCTTTTTGAATGATGTCCAGAATGAGATTTGCTGTTTCTTCCACGGCTTTGTTGGATACGTTAATCACCGGGCATCCCAGGCGGCGAATCACCCGTTCTGCATAATCCAGCTCCTCCAGGATCCGCTCCATGCTCGCATAGTTGGCACCGGAAGCCAGCCCCAATGCTTTCAGCCTTTCCGTCCGGATGTGATTCAATTGTTCCGGATCAATGGTCAGGCCGATAATGCGATGTGAGGGAACTTGCAGCAGTTCTTCCGGCGGTTCCACTTCCGGAACGAGCGGGACGTTGGCCACTTTAAAGCGCTTGTGGGCCAAATACATGGACAGCGGTGTTTTCGAGGTCCGGGAAACCCCCACCAAAATGACATCGGCTTTCAACAGGCCCCGCGGATCTTTGCCGTCATCATATTTCACGGCAAATTCGATCGCTTCCACTTTGCGGAAATAATCTTCGTCCAACTGATGGATCAGCCCCGGCTTGTATTTGGGTTCATGCTGAAACAGCTCAGACATGCCTTGAATCATCGGCCCCATGATATCCACATAAGGGACTTTTTTGCGTCCGGCCTCTTCAATCAGGAGCTTTTGCAATTCCGGAACCACCAAAGTAAAAGCAATCAGCGCATTTTCCTCTTTGGCGGCTTGTACCGTCTCCATGACGGTATCCGCATCGTTCACATAAGGGATGCGGCGGATTTCGATTTCTCCCCCGTTAAACTGGCTGGAAGCAGCTTTGACCACCAGTTCTGCTGTCTCTCCCACGGAATCGGAAACGACATATACGACTCGTTGTTTTTCTGACATATAAGGTCATACTCCCTCCCTTAATTTCTTCAAGGTTGTCCAAGCTCAACGAAAACTTTGACCAGCGTCGTCTTGCTGATCCGGCCGATCACTTCCAGTTGCTGTTCATCCCCGTCGATCGGGCGAACCACCGGCAAAGAATCCACTTCATGGCGCATCATCTGTTTCGCCGCATAGTAAAGGGTATCTTCCGGCTTGCAAGTGACGATATTCGGCATCCGGGTCATCACGACCCCGATGGGCATCGATTGCAAATCTTGCTTTCCCATCGCCGCCTGCAATAAGTCTTTCCGTGACACAACACCGACCAGATTGCCTTCTTTTTTTATTACGTAGAGCGAACCGACATCTTCCAAAAACATGGTACAAATCCCGTCATAAACCGATGTGTGTTCCTGTACGACCACCGGGCGGGATTTGTAATCTTTCACCTGCAAATGGCGGATATGTTCCCCCATCAGTTGGTTCGCGGTCTTTCCCGAGTAAAAATAGCCGACACGCGGTCTGGCTTCAAGAAAACCGGCCATGGTCAAGATGGCCAGATCGGGCCGCAATGTGGCTCTGGTTAAGTGAAGTTTGTCGGCGATATGTTCTCCTGTAATCGGACCCTCTTCCTTGACAATCTCCAGGATTTTCTCTTGACGCTTTGTGAGCTCGATTTTTTCACACCTCCCGTGAAAGCCTTGCTTTTATTAATTGTGACATACTTTTGATCAAAAATCCATGTTTAGTATATAACATTTTTCATTCTTTTTACCAGTGTAATTTTTATTGCTTTTTGAGTTAACATAAGGGTAGATTTGAAACCCGATGATGGAGGACACACCATGTTATTCAACCATCCGATTGCAGTCAGTTGTTCGTGTGATTATTCTTGTTTTCATCATGCCAAAGCCCGTGATGTACGGTACATTGAAGTTCAACTTCCTGAAAAACCCTTTGACCCCGGCCAATTCCGGGACATGATCAGCACCGGCGGACTCCGGCCCGTCGCTTTTCGGATGCCGCCTTCCGCAGGGCTTGGAACGGGGAAATTCAACCCCGGAGACTGGGAAAAATGGCTCCATCTCTTGCATCAATCCACTGATGAAGAAGGACGCCGCCTCATCTGCAGCGGCCGGAAAGTTCCGCTCGGCATCATCTTTGAATACTTGGATCGTCACCCCGCCGACTTTTCCGCACTGCAAGATTTCAAAGATCAATATGTGAAAACCATCGCATCCCAACTGGAAGAGATTCAAAAACTCTGCCGTCCCCTTGGGTTTGAACTGTATTTGGAAAATGCCCCGATGGGGGGAGAACATTACTTTGAACCGGGACGCGCCGATTTATACCCGGCTCTGCGAACCCCCTGCCATTTGCTGGAAATCGCCGAAAACACGGGTGTGCGCCTTTGTTTTGACACCGCCAACGCCTGCATCACGTCCAATGTGCTCACCTACATGCACCGGTCCCGGAGTATGTTTGCAGGGGCAACCGAGCAAGAAATCACCCATGCAACCAACAATTGGGTGGATTTTTATCAACAGATCCAACACCATGTGGGATTGGTCCGCCTTTCTTATGCTCACAGCTGGGGGGACACCAAAACCACGCATCACATCCCGTTCCCTCCGTCTGCTTACGGGGAATTGATTGAATTTGCCGAGCGGATCCGGGAGGAAACCCCGGTCATTCTTCCGGGGGAATATTTGGAGGAAATGATCCAAACCCTCCATCATTTGAAAAAAAGCTGAGCAAAAAAAGAAACAGCTTTGAAGCTGTTTCTTTTTTAAGCGAAAACGATCTGGTTAAAATCAGCAAACCGGTGAATCAACCGGGTGATGTCACTCAGCAAGGCGAGACGGTTTCTTTTGATTTCCTCTTCTTCCACCATCACCATCACCCGGTCAAAGAAGTGGTGAATATCCGGTGCCATTTGCGCCAAGGCTTCATACATGGCACGGAAATCTTGTTGTTTTTCCGCTTTCTGATAACCGGTTTTCACTTCTTCCAACCGGCGGTAAAGCGTTTTTTCGGCATCTTCCCGGAAAAGGGATGGATCCGGCGTGGAATCCCCGGCATTTTTTGCCAATCGCGCAACACGCGTAAACCCTTCGACTTCTTCTTTAAACGCTTCCCGTCCGACTTGCCCCATCAATACCCGGGCTTTTTCCACGACATGCACGGGCCGGGAAAGATCGGAGGCCAATACCGCATCGATCACGTCATACCGGATTTCTTTCTCCTGCAATACCGTACGCAGGCGGAGCGCAAAGAATTCATGCAGCTCTTTTTCCAGTTCACCGGGACGCTTTTGGAGCAAACCGGCTTCTTCCAGCTGCGCCAAGGAAAGTTGCCACAATTGTTTTAAAGAAAGCGCGTGGTAATCTTCGGCCAACAAAATCTGGATGATCCCCTGCGCTTTTCTGCGCAAGCCGTAGGGGTCTTGGGATCCCGTCGGCTGAATTCCGATTCCAAAACTGGACACAATCGCATCCATTTTGTCAGCAAGCGAGAGCAATCCGGCAATTCTCCGGCCCGGGAGGGCATCTCCGGAAAAACGGGGCAAATGGTGCTCATACACGGTTTCGGCCACTTCCGTTTCCTCTCCGGCATTCAGCGCGTAAGTGCGCCCCATGATGCCTTCCAGTTCGGGAAATTCCCCGACCATCTGAGTCACGGCATCAAACTTGCAAATTTGTGCCGCCCGTTTTAATTGAGACCGCTCTTTTTCCGAGAGGCTGATCCTGTCTGCCAGTTGTGCGGCAAGGGCTCCGAGCCGGCGCACCCGGTCCCCCAGGCTTCCCAATTCATCCTGATACACAATCTGATCCAATTTTTGCACGGCGTCGTCCAACGCAAGTTTTAAATCTTCTTCATAGAAGAAGCGGGCATCCGACAAACGGGCACGAAGAACCTTCTCATTTCCTCTGGCCACCGTTTCCAAATACTGGTCGTTCCCGTTGCGGACGGTCACAAAATAAGGCAATAATTGTCCGTTTTTATCTTCCACCGGAAAATAACGTTGATGTTCCCGCATGGTGGTGACCAACACTTCACGCGGCAGAATCAAAAACTCTTCATCGAATTGCCCGTACAACACCGTCGGGTATTCCACCAGATGGGTAATCTCCTTCAACAAGCCTTCTTCTGTCGGAATCACCCAGCCCTTTTCTTCCTCCAACCTTTTCAACTGGTTCAAGATGGCATTTCTTCTCGCCTCCACGTCGGCCAAAACAAATTGCTGATTCAGCACTTCTTCATAAGCACCTGCTTCCGGAATCACCGCTTCGCTTCCCAAAAAGCGATGCCCCCGGGTTTGATTGCCTGCCGTCAATCCTGCCCACCGGACGGGAATGATTTCGTCCCCCAACAGACAAACCAGCCAGCGCACCGGACGAATAAACCGCACCCGCGAATTCCAGCGCATGGTCTTTGGAAAATGGAATTGATTCATTAAAGACGGAATCCCTTCCAGCAGCAACTCGGCCGTCCGTTTTCCGGGTTGGTGGATTTTGGCAAAGACGTAGTTTTCCCCTTTTACTTCTTTGAGAACGAGTTGATCAGGATTCACCCCTTGTTTTTTGGCAAATCCCTGAGCCGCTTTGCTCCAGGTGCCGTCCTCCAGCTTGGCGATTTTTTCCGCAGGCCCTCTCACTTCTTTATACACGTCTTCCTGCCGCTCTGAAACGCCTGTGACACAAACGGCCAACCGGCGCGGGGTGGCATAGGTTTTGCAATGGTTGTATTGAACCCGGTTTTCTTTCAGCCAGCCGCTCAACTTGTCTTTCAGCTGGGCCGCCGCATCATCCACAAACCGGGCCGGAATTTCCTCGCAACCGATTTCCAGCAGCAAATCCTTGCTCATTTGCTTCTTCCCCCTTCTTGTTTTAATAAGGGATAACCCAATTTCTCCCTTTGCTCGACGAAAGCTTTGGCAATTTTCCGGGCCAGATTTCGCACCCGTCCGATATAACCGGTCCGCTCCGTCACACTGATCGCTCCCCGGGCTTCCAGCAGATTGAAGACATGCGAGCATTTCAGCGCATAGTCATATGCCGGGAAAACCAATTGGTCCTCCAAGGCCCTCATCGCTTCTTTCTCAAAGTCATCAAACTGGCGGAAGAGCCACTCTTTATCGGAGACTTCAAAGGTATATTTGGAATGCTCATATTCCGGCTGGCCAAACACATCGCCGTACTTTACGCCATCCACCCATTCAAGGTCAAAGACATTTTCCTTTTCCTGAATGTAAGAGGCCAAACGTTCCAATCCGTAAGTCAATTCCACGGAAACCGGATCCACATCCAGACTGCCCACTTGTTGGAAATATGTAAATTGGGTCACTTCCATCCCGTCCAGCCATACTTCCCATCCCAGTCCGGCCGCGCCGAACGTCGGGTTTTCCCAGTTATCTTCCACAAAACGGATGTCATGCTTGGACGGGTCAATCTCCAACGCTTCCAAGCTTTTCAAATAAATTTCCTGGATGTTGTCCGGTGCCGGCTTTAACAGCACTTGAAATTGATGGTGCTGGTAAAGGCGGTTGGGATTTTCCCCGTAACGGCCATCCGCCGGACGCCTAGAAGGTTCCACATACGCCACGTTCCACGGTTCCGGACCCAACGCCCTTAAAAAAGTCATCGGATTTAATGTTCCGGCCCCTTTTTCCGTGTCGTAGGGCTGGGCGAGGATACAACCATGCGAAGCCCAGTAATCTTGCAATCGTTTGATCATCTCCTGCATGTTCACAGCTTTCCACCTCCGTCAAATTTCCACCTAAAAAACCTCTCATCCCTGACAAAACCCGTGGTTTTCTCATAGGGACGAGAGGTTTTCCCGCGGTTCCACCCTATTTGACCCGGACTTGGTCCAGGCCCGCTTTTTTATCATACAGCGCTTAAGAACTGCCTTCACCAATTGCCCGGACCGGGCTCCCACCATCCCCGGCTCGCTGCTTACACAGACAGATTTGGCTACTCCTTTTCTCTCATCGCGCCGATCTTCAAATTTTAATAATGGTATAGCAAAAATCCTTTCAAATGTCAATATCCATAAAAAAATCCGGAAAACTCACGTCCAGATTTTTTTGAACTGCTCCAGCAGTTGCAAGGATTTCAGCCGGACTGGCAAATACTCTTCAACAAATCCCCGGATCATTTTTTCCAACTGCTCTTTGGTCTCCGGTTTCACATCGATTTTACCGAGCCGGTGCGGATCGACTTGTTGCAGGATCCGCAAGATCCGGATGCTTGCCACCGATACCAAAATCCCGTTTTGGTCCTGATCCTGACAACGTTCGCATAACCAGCCGCCCTGACGGATACTGAAACGGACAGGGTGCCGGCCGGAACCACAAGAAACACACCGGTCTGTCACCGGAGTGTAACCCGCCGTTTTCAACACGCTGAGTTCCAAAATAAAGGTTAAGATATCAGGATCCTTTTTTTGTTCCAAATGCTCCAACAAGGAAGTCAACAAATCGTACAAAAAAGGATCCGCTTCTTTTTCTTCCGTCGTTTTGTCGATCAACTCCAGCCAGTAGGCGCCATATGCCGTCAACAACAGATCGGAACGCAACAAGTGATGAGAAGAAATGAGATCAGCTTGCGACAGCGTCGCGATGTTCCCGTTTCCAAAACTGACAAAATGAGCCCGGGTGAACGGCTCGGTCACGGCTCCAAAACGGCTTTTGGTTTTCTTGGAGCCTCTGGCCATAAATGAAACTTTCCCCTGGTTTTTCGTATAAACGGTTAAAATTTGATGGCTCTCTCCGTAATCGCGAGCTTTCAGGACAATTCCCTCATATTTGTTTAACACCGGTTAACCGCCCTTTCCCGTGTCAGCCGCTTTCCTCCTCATCCCGCTCTTTTTGCGCTTTTTCTTCTTTCTCTTTTATGTTTTCGAGGCTTTTGAGCAAGAGATATGCATCAATACTGCCAGTCACTTCAAAGCAACTCCATAAGAAATTGCGCAACCAGCATCACCCTTTCCGTTGATTACAACTTTAGGATGACCTTTTGAGCGGGAGAGTATAAGAAGGAAAATTTGTCATTTTTTCAGATCTCTTCTTCCGTGTAACCCAGTTGACGCAACATGATGTCTTCGTTGGTCCAGTCTTTTTTCACTTTGACCCACAAATCAAGGAAAATTTTCACACCCAGCAAACGCTCGATTTCAACCCGGGCACGCGTGCCGACTACTTTCAGCAAGGCTCCTTTTTTGCCGATCAGGATGCCTTTTTGCGAAGGCCGCTCGGCATAAATCGTGGCCAACACATCCACGATGTCCTTCCCGGGTCTCCGCTTCATTTCCTCGACGACGACCGCCACCGAATGCGGAATTTCTTCCCGGGTCAGTTCGAGGACTTTTTCCCGGATTAATTCACTGACGATAAACCGTTCCGGATGATCGGTCACCTGGTCGGACGGATAGTATTTCGGCCCTTCCGGCAGATATTGAAAAATCTGTTGAATCAGCGTTCCCGTATTATTTCCGTTCAGCGCCGAAATCGGCACCACTTCCGCAAACGAAAAATCTTTGCGGTATTCGTCAATGAGTGGCAACAAATCATCCGGATGCACTTGGTCGATTTTATTGACCACCAAAAAAACCGGCGTTTTGACATCCTTTAAATGGTTCATGATAAATTCGTCCCCGGGGCCTTTTCCGGCGGACGCATCCACCAGAAACAGGATCAAATCCACTTCTTCCAAGGCATTGTGCGATGCCCTGACCAGCATTTCCCCCAATTTGGATTGCGGTTTGTGAATCCCCGGTGTATCCAGGAAAACAATTTGTCCGTTTTCTTCGGTGTAAACCCCCCGGATCTTGTTGCGGGTGGTTTGCGGTTTGTCGGACATAATGGCGATCTTCTGCCCGATCACATGATTCATCAATGTCGATTTTCCCACATTCGGGCGCCCGATCAAGGCTACAAATCCTGAACGAAATTCACTTCCCAAGACAAATTCCCCTTTCAAAAATTGCTTGGCCCTTCTTGTAAAAGAATGGTTGCCAAGCAATGGTCTTTTTCTTTCTCTATTTTCACCGGAAACAGCCGGTTCTTACAAGAACTGCGCGCCAATCAGCGCCACCAGAATCCCCAGCAAGACGCCAAAGAGCACCGGTACCCGCGAAGAACGGAAACGGAGGCGGGTGCCGATCAACATGGCAAAAAGCACAAGGACCAATAAGGTGATCAGAAAGTGACCGATGACACCAATCAGTAATACTGAAACACAACCGGCAATGGATGCGACCATACTGGGCTCCCAATTTCCGCGATCCACACGTTGCAGCCAGCCTTTGATAAAAAGCGTGAGGAAAAAGTCAAATACAATGATGACCGCAAGACTGATATTGGCCGGGATCGTCTTATGGTTGATGGCCAAGGTGAACAAAGCATCCAGATGCGGATAAAAAACACTGATTCCGATGATCACGGCAAATCCGGCGGTAAGAAGCACCGCACCGGCTGCGACATCTTTGGCCACTTTGGCAAGCGGATGATATTCACCGGTGATCATATCGACAACGGCTTCAATGGCCGTATTGATCAATTCAGCAAACAGGACGAGGACGATTGCGACAAACAAGACCAGCACTTCCACTTTGTTCATCGGAAGCGTGAGGCTCAACAAAAGAACCCCCAATGCCACCAAAAAATGAAACCGCATGTTCCGTTGCGTCACAATCGTGTATTTTAATCCTTCCAAAGCGTAGACAAAACTGCGTAACAGTTTGGTCACTTTCATGAAAGACATCCTCCCTTTTACCGGTGCAACCCTGCTTGCTGTAAGATCTCCTCCTGTCTTTGGAACATTTCTTTTTCTTCTTCCGCCGTTTCATGATCATATCCCAACAAATGTAAAAAGCCGTGTACGGCCAGAAAGCCCAGTTCCCGCTCAATGGAATGGCCGTATTCTTCCGCCTGTTCCTTTGCTTTGGGGTAAGAAATCACAATATCCCCGAGCGGCACGGTTTCTTCTTCTTCCGTGATCACCCAATCCTCTTCCGGTTCCCACAGGGGAAACGACAAGACATCGGTGGGACGGTCCACTTGGCGGTACTCCTTGTTCAATGCATGGATCTGTTCATTGTCCACCACCGTGACCGCCACATCCGCCGGAGGCAGGTTTTCTGCCCGGGCGGCGGCCCGGAGCGCTTTGAATATCACCGAAAGCGACTCTTGTTCGGCTTCGTTTAAAGGAAGTTCCACTTGCAAATCAATGACTAAACTCATTCTTTCTTGACTCCTTTGGTATTTCCTGTTTCATCCGGATATTCGATGCGCGAATGAAAGATTCCCTGCAAGGTTTCGCAAACCGATTTTTCAATCAGGTCAAGCTCCCTCAGGGTCAGGTCACATTCATTGAACTGTCCGTCTTCCAACCGGTCCCGGATGATCTTTTTGACCATGTTTTCAATGCGGGACGGAGTCGGTTTGGACAGCGACCGGACAGCGGCTTCCACACAATCGCAGATTCCGACAATCGCGGCCTCTTTAAATTGGGCCTTGGGCCCGGGGTAGCGGTAATCTTCTTCACGCACATTTTCCATTTGTTCTTTGGCTTTATAATAAAAATACTTGATCAAGGTGGTTCCGTGATGTTGGGCGGCGATATCCTGAATCGGTTTGGGGATCTTGTGGGACTTTAATAACTCCACCCCGTCTTTGGCATGGGAAATAATAATGCTTTTGCTTAAATTGGGCGATATTTTGTCATGGGGATTTTCCCTGGACAATTGATTTTCGATAAAAAATTGCGGACGCTTGGTTTTGCCCACATCATGATAATAAGCCCCCACCCTCGCCAGCAATCCGTTGGCGCCGATTGCTTCGGCCGCCGCTTCCGACAGGTTTCCGACCATCACCGAATGATGGTAAGTCCCCGGACTTTGAATCAGCAACTTTCGCAGCAACGGATGATTGGGATTGCCGAGTTCAATGAGACGCATCGGGGACAAAATGCCAAAAAGCGTTTCCAAATAAGGGAGAAAACCCATGGTCAAAACAGCCGAAAAGATCCCGCCCAACATGGCAAAACCGATCGACTGCAACAATTCATTCAAGGTTCCCTCCACCGGCATCATAAACCAGATGGCCGCCACCGGTATCACGGAAGCCAGCGAAGAAATCAGCCCTGCTTTCAAAATGGCGCTTCTTTTTCGCACATCGCCCAGCGCAAACGCCGCCGTCATCCCGCTCACCAGCGAAACCAGACCGTATCGGAAATCAAACAGCAAATGATTATCCCCGTTAAACAACACACTGCAGAAGATCGACAAAAAGACCGTGCAGATCAAAGACAAGCGTATGTTGAGCAGCAAAGTGATCAACATGGATCCCAATCCGACCGGAACCAGATACCCGATTTTGCTCCATTCGAGATTTTGTCCGTAAGACACCACTTTCATCCCGATCAGCGTGAGCAGCAAAATGCAAAACAGCAACAACAAGTTCCGGTTATTGTGGTGATTATCCGGATCAAAACGGTAAATGTAATAATACAAAAGACCCATGATGGTAAAGACAAACAAAAGGATTCCCAGATGTGTCTGCAATTGGGTGTCTTTTTTCAGCAGGCCCAATTCTTGCAATTTTCGATACTGGTCATCCGTCACCACTTCTCCGTATGCGACGATGATTTGTCCTTTATTGATGGGAATCGGCTTGATCGCTTCCTGCACTGCCTGCTTTTGCTGTTCGGTCTGATTCTTGTCATAAAATTCATTGACAACCAGGCTTTTTTTCGCCAGTTCACTCACCAGGGCCTGCTCGTCATTGTTCAGGGTGTTGACGCTGAGATACAAGGTTTGATCCACTTTTTCCTGCATTTTTTTCAGTTCGTCTTCCCGGACCCCGTCTTGTAAGATTTCAGACACAATCTGGCGGGTGGTCAAACGAATCACTTGCAGTCGGTCCAGCGAAACATTCAGCAGTTTTTGGTAAAACCCGTCCGAAAACTCCAAGGAAAAAGTGGCTTCAAAATCATTTTTTAATTTCTCCCGCTTTTCATCCGCATCCGCCGGATTTTCCAAAATTTCTTTGGCCATCACAAAGATGGAATCAATCTTTCCGATTTGCTGCATGGTAATGTGATCATCTTTGATGTACACCGGCTCCACGGATGCAGCCGCTTTTTTCCTTGCCTGATTGGTCGCATATTCATCCACTTTGGTAACAGGGGACACCACCGTTGCCGGACTGGGCTTCCCGAGGGTGATATCATATTGGTCCGGCAACACATGATGGATTAACAATAAATAGAACGCGATCCCGAAGATCGCGTACATCAGAATCTTTACACGCCAGCTTGTTTTCCAATCCTTTAAATGAAACCAATGGCTCACACCAGAGGTCGGTTCTTTGCTCTTCATTGGAACCGGCTCCTTATCTGTTCTCCTCTTCTTTTGAATCGGCTTCATAAGCATCAATGATTTTCTGTACCAAGGTATTGCGGACAACATCAGCTTGTCCCAAATAAACAAAGCTGATTTCCGGAATCGATTTCAAAATCCGTTCGGCTTCTTTCAAACCGGACTTTTTGCCTCTCGGCAAATCAATTTGCGTCACATCTCCCGTGACCACCATTTTGGAACCAAACCCCAAACGGGTCAAAAACATTTTCATCTGTTCAGGGGTCGTGTTTTGCGCTTCATCCAAAATCACAAACGAATCCTCCAAGGTTCGGCCCCTCATGTAAGCCAACGGGGCGACTTCAATCAACCCCCGCTCCATCATTTTATTCATTTGCTCGGTGCCCAGCATCGTATACAAGCTGTCATAAAGCGGACGCAAATAAGGATCCACTTTTTCCTGCAGATCCCCGGGCAAAAATCCCAGATTTTCTCCCGCTTCGACAGCCGGGCGGGTTAAAACGATCCGTTTCACCCGATGGGCTTTCAGTGCCGACACGGCCATCACCACAGCCAAGAACGTTTTACCGGTTCCGGCCGGGCCCACACCAAAGACAATGTCCGATTTTTGAATGGCCGTCACGTAATGGCGCTGTCCCAACGTTTTGACCCGGATGGCTTTTCCTTTTTGGGTCACGCCGATTTCTTCCTGGTACAACTCCAGCAATTCATCGGCCAACCCCTGCTCCGCCAGACGGTGGGCATACACTACATCCCTTTCGGTCACTTGCATCCCGCGGCGAATGAGGGTGAGCAGCACCCGGAACAATTCCTCCAAAATTTCAACATCCCCGGGCTGCCCTTGGATCAACACCTCTCCTCCGCGCGAAATAATCCGGGCATTGGTGTTTCTTTCAATCTGTTTCAAATAAGCATCATGGGGCCCAAAAAGACTCAAGGCTTCTGCCCCGCTGCGCAAATGAATTTTTACGGTTTTGTTCTCTTCACGTGGATTTTGCAATGGCTCATTCTCCTTGCAGAATCGGTTGGATTTTAGCGATATTTTCAATCACATCAAAGTGTACTTTCAAATAAACTTTACCATTCTCTTGGCGCTTCTGCAAAACTTTTTGCCCCAAAATCCGCCCGTCCGGCCCGATTTTTTTAAGTAAATCCTCCTTGGCGTGAACCAGCCCTTCCTGAACGGCTTCATCAACGGACAACCGTTCTTTCATCCATTCCATTTCCAGCTCTTCTTGTTCCACCCAGCCCACGGGAAGTTCCCACCGGCCCAACTTCAGGAAGTGAAAATGATCCATCACCTCAGTGGATGAATACGGCGGTTTCCTGTGAAAAGGATTTTTCACCACATGGGAAAACAGATAAGGATAAACATGTTTTTCGCGGTGTCCCGTATATACTTTTCTTTTTCGTTCCAGCGGGATCTCGACGCTGGACTCATACCAGACCTCTCCCCATACTTTTCCCTTTGCACCCACTATTTTTTTCGATTTTGAATTATTTAAATCCCCGTAGATTCCCGATACCAAAATTTGGCCTTCTTTGACGACATCGTTCACCTCGACCAACGGATTGCCCCGTTCCACTTTCAGATCGTAAATCAGGGCGTTTTTGGTGGCGACCAAATGCACGGGGCCGGCATCGCGGTTTGGTTCGCCGGCCGGATCCTTCTCTTTTTTTTCCACCACGGTCACCACCACCCGTGTCCCTTCAATGCGGACACCGACCCAGGAAGCCTGCGGCAATTGGGACAGCAAACGGTATTGGACTTCTTCCCGGTCCGGCAAACGCATCTTCCATTGGCCGGGATACACGCCCTCTTTTTTTAATAAAGCTTGTACGTGTTGCACGGGGATTTTCTCCGTTCCTTCCACTTTCACATTCCAGACCAGCGAGGTGAAGAAAAGAATCAAGACAAAAAACAAAACAGCACCCGCAACGAAGAACTTCCTCCTTTTCAATCGCTTTAAGAAAAAAGGAAGCCCTTCTTTTTTCACAATCCTCACCCGGCTGCCCGATTTACGCGCAAACCGGTAGAAAGCGAGAAACTCCGACAGTGGCACTTCTAACCGGAGGCGGTGCCCGTCCAGCCATTCGATGTTTTCCAGTTCCATCCCTTGCTGAACCGCCTGGTTGATTAAAGAAGTCAAATGTTCCCCTTCGCAAATACATTCGATTTTTCCTTTGAAATTGGATGGTAAGATGTTGGATGACACGCCGGGTCCTCCTCTTATTCCTGAAATTGAAAGCCCATAATTTTTCCTTCAACCCATACCACTTCAGGCTGAATGGCTTTGATTTTTAATTGCTTTCCTTCGATCTTCAAGATCCCGGTTTTGGTCTTCAGCAGCAATTGATCGGCATTAAATTTCTCAATCTCCTGATAATTTTCCACTTGCATGGTCATCGAGCCGATGATCTCAATCCGCGGAGCATCACTGGTCACATGAACCGGTAAATCCAACCAATCCGAAGCCCATTTGCGCATGGTTTTTCAGCCTTCCTCTCCACCCGCTCCATCTTTTGTACCATCCTTATGCTTCGATGTTCTCCGTTATGTTTCGATCCCTCCCACCAAAAAAGCATGGGAACCTTGTATCACCCATGCTTGTCAACCCGTTTATTTATTCAATTGTTTTTGCGCTTGTGAAATGAGCCGTTTTGTGATCTCACCGCCGACGGAACCATTGGCACGGGCCGCCGTGTCAGAACCCAACTTCACTCCGAATTCCGAAGCAATTTCTTCTTTGAATTGGTTTAACACCTGCCGGGCACCCGGAACCAGCAACCGGTTGGAACGATTGGCCACCTTCTTCACCTCCTTTGTTTTTTTAGTATGAGTGGACGGATTGAATCCATGACAGAGATTTATTTCCTCGGTTGGGATAAAAAAGAAAAGCCCGTTCCCCGCAAGGAACGGACTTCTTGATTGAAATGCACCTTAAAAACGGCGATACCGGAACCAAGAAAAGGGTTTTAAGGCCCGGGGCGCTCCCAAAATTTCACTCATCAGGAATCCTTGACGGAGCTCGGAACGGGTCAGCCAAAGCGACGACTCCGGGGCATCTTTCCGCTCCTTTCTCTGATTCCCTTCCATCTTCTCCTTCACTTCTTCAAAGATCATTCTTTATCTCCACCATTTTCCTTGAGATCATCTCCGCGCAGGGAACGGCGCATTTTGGTGTCGGCTTCAATATTTTGCAACATGTAATAATCCATAAAGCCCATTTTTCCGGAACGCAACGCTTCGGCCAAAGCCAACGGAACCTGGGACTCCGCTTCGATCACTTTGGCTTTCATCTCTTGAACGCGGGCTTTCATCTCCTGTTCCGCGGCCACCGCCATAGCCCGACGTTCTTCGGCTTTCGCCTGGGCAATCTTCTTGTCGGCTTCGGCTTGGTCAATTTGCAAAGCAGCGCCGATGTTCTTTCCGATATCAACATCCGCAATGTCAATGGACAAGATTTCAAACGCTGTCCCCGCATCCAAACCTTTGCTTAAAACGGTGTTGGAGATCATGTCGGGATTTTCCAAAACTTCTTTGTGGTTTTCTGCCGATCCGTTGGTGGTGACAATCCCTTCCCCCACGCGGGCAATGATGGTTTCTTCACCGGCGCCTCCGACCAGACGGTCGATGTTGGCACGCACCGTCACCCGCGCAATCACCTTGACTTCGATTCCGTCTTTACAAACCGCAGAAACTTCCGGGGTTTCAATCACTTTGGGGTTGACGCTCATCTGCACGGCTTCCAGCACGTCCCGTCCGGCCAAATCAATGGCAGCCGCCCGTTCAAACACCAGGTCGATATTGGCACGTTGCGCCGCAATCAAAGCATCCACCACACGATCCACATTTCCGCCTGCCAAATAATGCGTTTCCAATTGGGAAATATCCACATTCAATCCGGCTTTACGTGCCTTGATTAACGGATTGACAATGCGGGCGGGAATAATCCGGCGCAACCGCATTCCGATCAGGGTCGTCAAACCAATGTAAACCCCCGAGGCCATGGCCGTGATCCACAGCATGACCGGAACAAAGGAAAAAAACAGGGAAATCGCAATGATAATCAATATAACCGAAAACAACGAACCATAATCCATACCCATTCTCCTTTTTGTTGTTAATGGTCAGAATCCAAATCCTTCACACGCTTCACAACCACACGCATTCCTTCAACATGAATAACTTTTACTTCTTCTCCGCTTGGTATAATTTCTCCTTCACTGACAACATCTTCCTTCCGGTCGCCAAACTTGGCAAAACCGGACGGGCGCAACGGAGTCAAAGTGATTCCGACTTGCCCGAGCAATTCGTTCCGGTCTTTTGAAGACGTATACCCTTCCTCATTGGATTGGGACGACCGGAGCACCACACGGTTCCATTTCACTTCCCATCCCAAAAAACGGATCAGGATCCACACGATCACCGCCGTGAGCAGGACCGCTCCGGCCACAATCCAAATGGCCTCGCTCAAAATGGGAACGGCATTGAAAATGGAAACCGCCACCAAAATCAATCCAATCATTCCAACAATCCCCAGTGTCGGCAAAAAAATTTCCAACAAGATCAAAATGATTCCGGCGATAAAAAGCAAAGGTTCGCTTGCACCGGCCGTTCCGGCATGAATATAAGTCCCGAAAAAAACGGCAAAACTCGCCAAACCGATCAATGCGCCAAGTCCGACTCCCGGGGAAAACAACTCCACCAGCAAACCCACAAGCCCGATGGTGAGGATGATCATCATCACCGCGGGATTCATCAAAAATTCCGATAGTTCCATCCCGGCTCGCCCTCCCATTCCGGTACAAAAAACAGCGTGTTTGGATAAACACGCTGCAATCATTACTGAAGTGCTTCTTGCACCAGGCGATTGACCAATCTTCCTTCTGCCCGTCCCTTCACTTTGGGCATGATCGCACTCATCACTTTGCCCATGTCCGCTTTGGAACCGGCCCCCACTTCTTCAATGACTTGTTGCACCAAGGCTTTCAATTCCTCTTCGGACATTTGTTCCGGCAGATAAGCAGAAAGGATGTCAATCTCCGCTTGCTCTTTCTCTGCCAAATCGTCGCGTCCGGCGGCTTTGTATTCAGCCAGTGAATCTTTGCGTTGTTTCACTTCACGCATGATGACACTGATGATTTCATCATCGTTTAACGGACGCTTTTTATCGATTTCTTCTTTTTTTATCGCTGATTTTAACATGCGAATGGTGGATAATTTTTGTTTATCCTTATTTTTCAGTGCCATTTTCATTTCTTGATCCAACTGATTCGTCAAACTCAAAAAATGCCACCTCACTAACGGCGCTTTCTGCGTGCCGCTTCCGACTTCTTTTTGCGTTTTACACTCGGCTTTTCATAGCGCTCGCGTCTTCTGTATTCGGCCAAAATCCCGTCTTTGGCGCAAGAACGCTTGAAACGACGCAAAGCGGCATCGAGTGATTCGTTTTTGCGAACGCGAGTTTCAACCATGCTATTCCCTCCCTCCACGGGTCAGCTAGACCGCTTTGGGCCGGCAGCCTAACAAAGGAAAAAGACCCACACATTTCAAGCAAAAAAACAAGAGAGCGGCCTTCCCCCAGAGGAGGGTCAGCACAACAACACCTGCTCAAAAAATCAACCAACGATGCCCAAAATAAGGTTCCCAAGACAGTTGCCCGAGAACCACCGTTGGAGACACAAATAATCATTTTATATTATATCTTAAAAGAATGGTTCCTGTCAAAATCAACCCGGAGGCCAGGTCAGAGTCCGTCCGCCCAATAAATGGAAATGAATGTGATAGACGGTTTGTCCGCCTTCTTTTCCGACATTGTTTACGATCCGAAATCCTTTTTCATCCAAATGATACTCTTTGGCGATTTTTTGAATCGCCGCCATCACTTTCCCCGCCAACATCTGGTCTTCTTCCTCCAAATCCATGATCGTCGGAATATGTTTTTTCGGAATGACCAGAATATGCGTCGGAGCGGCCGGGGAAATGTCATGAAACGCGTAAACATATTCATCTTCGTACACTTTTTTGGAAGGCAATTTCCCTTCCACGATTTGGCAAAAAATGCAATCTGCCATACAAGTTCCCTCCCTACTTTTTCAGGGCAATCTATGTATTCACCCATTTTTCCCGTTTGGCATACACTATATCAGCCTGAAAGGAAAAAAGGGGTGAAAACCATGACACAACGCAATCATTCATCGGCATCCCAACTGCGGAAACTGATCCGGAAAATCGTCCGGGAAGAAATGAGCCAATTCTTTGCGGAGTCAAAAAAAGAAAACCATTCCGCTTCCCTTCCGGAACAAAGCGAAGACGGGCCGACCATCAAACCGCCGCGCATGGCGGAAGATCCCCATACGGGCACTTGGGCCATTTTCGGGACACCGGAACTGGCACCGGTCCAAACCCAATCGGAACATCCCCGTGCTTTGCCCGGCTTTCCGGAATTGTACCGCCCGGACTTCACCGGTTTTGACGCGCCCCCGTTCATCCCGAAACATCCCCGGGAAAAGCCGGGAGACCCGTCCGTTAAAACGGCACCGAAAGAAAGAAAAGCATAATGCACCAGCCCTGTTGCAGGGCTTTTATTTATTTTATCGGTCATTCCCTCCGGATGTCCACATATAAATCAAATCAAGGAGGGAAACAAGCTGATGCCGATTCAATTGTTGGTTCCGTTCGGGTTTGGTCTTTTTATTTTTTTATGGGGACTTTCCAAAATGCGGACAGGCTTGGAAAACCTGGCCCGTGACCGCTTGCAGTCCGTGTTGCTGCAATTTACGAAAACACCGGTGCGCAGTTTTTGGACCGGAACAGTCACCACCGCCTTTTTGCAGTCCAGCAGTGCCGTGACGGTATTGACCATCGGTTTCGTCAATGCCGGCATGCTCACATTTTCCCAATCGTTGGGAATCATCCTGGGAAGCAACGTGGGAACCACCATCACCACCCAAATCCTGGCCTTGAAAATCGAAGATTTTGCCATCTTTCTTTTGGTTATCGGCGGCGGCCTCACTTTGCTTTCCAATCCGTTCCTCAAAAACACCGGCTCGGTCTGTCTCGGGTTCGGAGCCATCTTTTGGGGAATCGAATGGATGCAAAGCATCACGGAATCCCTGAAGGAACAAGGATGGGTTTCCTGGCTCATCCATCACGGCGGAACCCCCGTTGTTTCGGGGCTTGCCGCAGGCATTCTGATCACGGCGCTGATTCACAGCAGCAGCGCCTGCATCGCCATGGCCATGGGATTTTATGCCGCCCAGGTGATTCCGCTTCCTTTTGCCATCGCCGTTGTGTTCGGAAGCAACATCGGCACTTGCGTCACGGCACTCATGGCGTCCATCCGCACCATCCCTGCCGCCAAACAAGTCGCCCTTTCCCATCTGATCTTAAATGTGGCAGGCGCCATCTTGTTCACCCCGTTGATACCCGTCATCGCCCGGCTGGCACCATATTTGTCCGGCGATCCGGCAACGCAAATCGCCCACATCCAGACCTTATTCAATCTCATTTGTTCCATTGCGGTGCTTCCGTTTTGCGACCCATTCGCCCGCTTCATCACCTGGCTCGTTCCGGAAAAAGCAAGCCTTTAGCCCGCATTGGTCAGGATTTTAACGGCCTGATCCATGACCTCCTGATTATTCGAATAGCCGTGATGCACTTGTTTTGACAACGCTTCTTCCAGCGTGAGCCATGTGACATCATCAATCTCTTCCAACTGGGGGGTTTCCGTCCCTTCCAACGCTTTCACCAAATAATAGTGCACCGCCTTGTCCGTTTCCCCGTGCTGCGGATGTTCATATGTATACTGCACGGTCACCAGGGGACGCAGAATTTCCCCTTTGATCCCCGTTTCCTCTTCGATTTCCCTCAAGGCCGTTTCCTCAACGGTTTCGCCCGGCTCTTGTTTTCCTTTCGGCAACGTCCAATGGTGAAAACGGTCTTTAATCATCAAAATCTCGTATCTTCCGTGTTTTTCCCGAAACACAACACCGCCTGCAGAAATCTCTTTCAATTTCCATCCTCCTTTTGAAAAAAGGTAAGAAAAAAGGTTGTCAACCCCGACCGGTTAACAACCTTTTTCCATCCTGACCTCAACCAACCCGGGCCGGACGGGGCACTTCATCCACCACACGCACGAAAGTGCCGTAACAATACTCCGGATCCACACGATCAATTTTCACCCGGCAAACTTTTCCGACCCATTCCGGATCAGCCGGGAAAGCCACTTGCAGGTAGTTATCCGAATAACCCATATAAAGCCCGCTGTCCGGGTCCTCTTTAAACGGTTGTTCCGGAATCACTTCCACCACTTCGCCCACAAAACGGCGGGCATACTCCACCGTCAACCGTTTGGACAGTTCAATAAGCTTGCGAACCCGTTCGTGTTTCACTTCTTCCGGCACTTGGTCCGGCATGCGGGCGGCAGGGGTTCCGGTTCGTTTGGAGTAAGGGAAGACATGCAGCTGATACAATTTCAAGTCTTCAATAAAGCGATATCCGCGCTCAAATTGTTCTTCCGTTTCTCCCGGGAAACCGACAATCACATCGGTGGTGATCGCCACATCCGGCATGGCTTCATGCAACTTCATGATTTTTTCCCTGTATTCTTCTGTCGTGTATTTGCGGCGCATCCGTTTTAACACGGCGTCATCTCCCGCCTGCAACGGAATATGCAGATGGCGGCACATTTTTTCGGATGCGTTCAACACCTCGATCACCCGGTCATCGATTTGACTGGCTTCAATGGAACTGATCCGGATTCTTTTCAATCCTTCAATTTGATCCAGATCCCACAACAAATCAGCCAGCTTGTAATCTTCAAAGTCATCCCCGTAACCGCCTGTGTGAATTCCGGTCAGGACAATCTCTTTATAACCGGCATCCACCAACTGGCGTGCCTGTTTCAGGACGTTTTCAGGCTGACGGCTGCGGGACAACCCTTTTGCCCAGGGAATAATGCAGAACGTGCAGAAGTTGTTGCATCCTTCCTGGATTTTGAGATATGCCCGGGTTTGATCCGAGAACGAGGGTACATCCAATTCTTCAAATTTGCGTTGTTTCATAATGTTACCCACAGCGTTGATCGGTTCACGTTCCCGCATGTATTGTTCCACATAATCAATCAGCTTTTCGCGCCCTTGTGTCCCGACCACGACATCCACCCCGGGAATCGCGGCCACTTCGGCGGGAGAGGTTTGGGCATAACATCCGGTCACCGCGATGACCGCGTCGGGATTGCGCCGGATCGCCCGGCGGATCATTTGCCGGCTTTTCCGGTCTCCCGTATTGGTGACGGTACAGGTGTTGATCACATAAACATCGGCTTCCTCTTCAAAGTCCACCCGCTTGTAATCCGCTTTTTTAAACATTTGCCAGATGGCTTCGGTTTCATATGCATTCACTTTACAACCCAACGTGTGAAAAGCCACGGTTTTCATTGTGTTTCACCTCCCAATTCGTGTCTTGCAAACAACATGCAAGAAAGAGCAACCAGCGGTGCTGTCTCGGCTCTCAGAATCCGGTTTCCCAATGTGACCGGCACGGCTCCCCTGGCTTTGGCCTCATCGATTTCGGCTTCGGTAAACCCGCCTTCCGGTCCGGTCACCAGCATGATGTCATTCGCTTGCGAGCCGGCCATCGCTTGACCGATGGGGACTCCCCCTTTTTCATACGCGATGAGGACAAGAGGAACCCTTTCCATCTCAGCGAGAAATTCTTTCCATGACAAAACGGGCAAGACGGCCGGCACTTTACCGCGATGCGACTGTTCGGCCGCTTCTTTTGCAATCCGTTGCCAACGCTCCCGCTTCTTTCTTTCCTTTTTATCATCTATATGGATCAACGAACGTTCAGAACAAAAGGGCTGAAAGGAAACAGCACCGATTTCGGTCCCCTTTTGTATGATCCATTCCAGTTTATTGCTTCTCACCAAAGAAGGAGCCAAGGTAATCCTGGTTTTCGGTTCTCCTTTCGAAGGCCGCTTGTCCACCACTTCGCAAAGGACTTCGTTGCGGTTGATTTCCGAAATGGAGCAAAGATAATCCATTCCGTCTTCTTTGCAGACGATGATTTGATCATCGGGCTGAAACCGCATCACGTTGCGAATATGGTGCACTTCTTCCCCTTTCAACCGAACGAATGAACCTTGAAATGCGTCTTCAGATACAAAATATCTTTGCATTTGACACTCCTGCCATTTTACCATTTTTTTGCGACAATGGCTACCCAGCCATCCATATGAATCTTTTCCAGTACTTGAAGCCCGCACGAAACCAGGGACTGCTGCACTGCATCCGCTTTTTCCTCAATGATCCCCGAGCCGATAAAAATACCGCCGGGCACCAGGACACGCGGCAAATCAGGAACCATCGGCAAAATCAATTCCGCCAACAGATTGCCGACGACAACATCCGCCGTTTGGGACACCCCTTTTAACAAATCGCCTTTTTCCACCCGGATCACGCTTTCGACCGGATTGAAGCCAATGTTTTCTTTTGCCTTTTCCACGGCCAGGGGATCATAATCCAACGCCAATACTTCCTTCGCTCCGAGCATGGCGGATACAATGCTTAAAATGCCGCTTCCGCAGCCCACATCAATCACCTTGGCATCGCGCGGCAAATATTTTTCCAAACACTGAATACACAGCTTGGTGGTCGGATGCGTCCCGGTTCCAAAAGCCATTCCGGGATCCAGCATGACAATTTTTTCATCCGGGCTTTCCGGCTCATATTCTTCCCACACCGGCTTGATGGTGATCGTATCGGTCACCCGGACCGGTTTGTAATAGGTTTTCCATTCGTTTTCCCAAGACTGTTCATTCACGCTTCGGATTTCGACCGATCCCTGACCGGGGGACAAGCCGAATTGCTTCAACGATTCCAGTTTCTCCTTGACTTTTTTCACCAGGGCTTCCGGATCGACCGATTGCAAATCAGACAAATAAGCTTTAATGACCACGCCTTCTTCCGGATAATCCTCCGGAGTCAATTCGATGATTTCCCCGTAACGTTTTTCAAAATCCTGATTTAAGACGTTCGAATCTTCGATGGCAACCCCGTCGGCCCCCATCACCTGCAAAAATTCACTGATGGCTTCTGCCGATTCGTGGCTTGTACGGACACTCACTTCCAGCCAATCCATCCACTCATTGCTCCCTTCACATCAAAGAAAAAACGGGCGAAATTGCCCGTTTCTCTCTCTACTCGCCTCGAAATGCCTGTTTCATCTTATCGAAAAAGTTTGTGCTTTGTTCCTGTTTGATATATTCGCCGCATAAATGGCTGAAATGACGCAAAGCTTCTTTTTGTTCCTCTGTCAATTTGGTTGGTGTAACCACACGGACTTTTACGCGCAAATCCCCTTCTCCGTATCCGCGTAAACGGGGAACACCTTTTCCGCGAAGGCGAAACTCGGTTCCGGTCTGTGTGCCGGCAGGGACTTTCAGTTTGGCACGGCCGTTTAAGGTGGGAACGATCACTTCATCTCCCAGTGCAGCCTGTCCAAAGGTGATCGGCAGTTCACAGACCAAATCGTCGCCTTCTCTTTTGAAGAATTCATGCGGTTTGATATAAACGGTAATGTATAAGTCCCCTGCCGGTCCGCCGTTTTGGCCGGGTTCTCCTTCCCCGCTCACGCGCAGTTGCGCACCTTCGTGAATCCCGGCAGGAATTTTGACGTTGATTTTCTTTTTCCGTTTCACTTGGCCGGTTCCGGAACATCCGCTGCATTTTTCACGGATGATTTTACCCGATCCGTTACATACCTGACAAATCCGCCGGTTCACAATGCGACCGAAAGGCGTATTTTGTACCACTTCGGATTGCCCGGTTCCTTGACAGGTGGAACAGGTCTCCGGTTGGGTTCCGGGTTTGGCCCCTGAACCATGACATTTTTCACACGTTTCGGTCCGCGGAATCGCCACTTCCATATTTTCCCAAAAACCGCATCTTTAAACTCCACTGTCAAACGGTATTCCAAGTCAGCCCCTTTGCGGGGAGCATGCGGATTGGTGCTGCGGCGGCCGCCGCCGAAAAACATGTCAAAAATGTCTCCAAAACCAAAATCGGCTTCAAAACCGCCGGCGCCCCCGAATCCCTGGTTGGGATCGGCATGTCCAAAGCGGTCATATTGCGCCTTTTTCTGCGGATCGCTCAAGACTTCATAAGCTTCTTTAATCTCTTTAAATTTCTGCTCCGCATCTTTCTCTTTGTTTACATCCGGGTGGTATTTACGCGCCAATTTCCGATAGGCTTTCCGTATTTCACTTTCCGAGGCGTCACGACTCACGCCAAGCACCTCATAATAATCGCGCTTGCTCACCGGGTCACCTCCCCTTCATTGATGAAACGATTTGGTTTTGACCTTTCACAAAAAAAGGGAAAGTCAACTCAAGGCAGAGCCCCGACGCTGACTTTCCAGTCGAGGAGAACTCTTCCTGCTCCTCCTTACTTCTCATCCTCTTTCACTTCTTCGTATTCGGCATCCACGACATTGTCATCTTTTTTCTGACCGGAGTTGTCACTGCCCCCTTGGCTTTGTTGGGCACTTTGTTGTTGCATTTGTTCGTACAGTTTGATGGAAAGTTGTTGCACGGCTTGTTCCAGTTCTTCAATGCCTTTTTTGATGGCTTCGTCGTCATCTTTTTCCAAGGCTTTTTTCAACTCATCTTTGGCTTTTTCCGCTTTGTCTTTATCTCCGGCGTCCACTTTGTCGCCAAGATCTTTCAAGGTTTTGTCCGTGGTGAAAATCAGCTGGTCGGCTTTGTTTCGAAGCTCCACTTTTTCTTTTCGTTTTTTATCTTCTTCTGCATGCAATTCGGCATCTTTCACCATCCGTTCAATCTCTTCGTCGGACAATCCGCTGGAAGATTGAATGGTGATGGCTTGACTTTTTCCGGTTGCTTTATCTTTCGCCGATACATTGACAATCCCGTTTGCATCAATTTTGAAGGTGACTTCGATTTGCGGGATGCCGCGAGGTGCCGGCGGAATGTCGGTCAATTGGAAACGTCCCAATGTTTTGTTGTCCGCTGCCATTTCCCGTTCCCCTTGCAGAACGTGAATGTCCACCGTGGTTTGGTTGTCGGCAGCCGTGGAGAAGATTTGAGATTTCTCCGTCGGGATGGTCGTATTCCGTTCAATCAATTTGGTGAAGACGCCACCGAGGGTTTCGATTCCAAGGGAGAGCGGGGTGACATCCAGAAGAACCACGTCTTTCACATCTCCGGACAAGACACCGCCTTGAATGGCTGCACCCATGGCCACCACTTCATCCGGATTGACCCCTTTGCTGGGTTCTTTTCCGATCAATTTTTTAATGGCTTCCTGAACGGCCGGAATCCGTGTCGATCCTCCAACCAAAAGAACGCGGTCAATGTCTTCCGGTTTCAGGCCGGCATCATCCAAGGCCCGGCGGGTCGGAACCATCGTTCTTTCAATCAAATCCGAGCTCAGCTCTTCAAATTTCGCTCTGGTCAAGGTGACTTCCAGATGTTTCGGTCCGGTTTCATCAGCGGTCAAAAACGGCAGGGAAATCGTCGTGGTCAACACACCGGACAAGTCTTTTTTCGCTTTTTCCGCTTCATTTTTAAGACGTTGCATCACTTGGGTGGAATTGGGGTCTTTCCGCAAATCAATTCCGTTTTCTTTTTGGAACTCTTCGATCAGATAATCAATGATCACCTGGTCGAAGTCGTCCCCACCCAATTGGTTGTCTCCGCTGGTGGCCAAAACTTCAAAAACCCCGTCGCCCAGTTCCAGGATGGAAACGTCAAAGGTTCCCCCACCGAGGTCAAACACCAACACTTTTTGGTCGTCGGTGTTGTCCAAACCGTAAGCGAGTGCGGCGGCTGTCGGCTCGTTAATGATCCGAAGCACTTCAAGCCCGGCAATTTTTCCTGCGTCTTTGGTAGCCTGACGTTGACTGTCATTAAAATAAGCCGGCACGGTAATGACCGCTTGCGTGACTTCTTCCCCCAGGTAGCTTTCAGCGTCTTGTTTCAGCTTTTGCAGGATCATCGCCGAGATTTCTTGCGGGGTATATTTTTTTCCGTCAATATCCACTTTATAGTCCGTTCCCATGTGCCGTTTGATCGAAACGATGGTTTTGTCCGGGTTGGTGATCGCTTGCCGTTTTGCAGCTTCCCCAATCAAACGTTCCCCGGATTTCGAAAAGCCGACAACCGAAGGAGTGGTGCGCCCTCCTTCCGCATTGGCAATGACCACCGCTTCTTTTCCATCCATAAACGCAACACAGGAGTTGGTTGTACCCAAATCAATTCCAATCACTTTACCCATAAACTGCTACCTCCCACTTCAGTGACAAATATGAAGATAGATCTCATCTATTTACTGACTTTCACGATTGAAGGACGAATGACGCGGTCCAAGTAGCGGTACCCCGGTTGCAATTCTTCAACCACCATTCCGGATTCCACATCATCCGCTTCAACCTGCATCACCGCATTGTGTTCATGAGGATTGAATGGTTTCCCTTCGGTTTCAATTAAAGTGAGTCCTGCTTGGGACAACACATTTAAAAATTGCCGGTACACCATTTCTATGCCTTCTTGAAGCGCCTGGACATCCTGATTGGAATCGGCGGCATCAAGCGCCCTCTCGAAATTGTCAAGGACCGGCAGTAAGTTTTCCAAAAAAGGAACCACACTGTATTTCAACGCTTCCTCTTTTTCCTTGCGGGCACGCCGGCGGTAGTTTTCGTAATCGGCCAACGCCCGCAAGTACAATTCTTTGTTTTCTTCTGCTTGTTTTTTCCAATGATCTGCAGATTGTCTGGCATCTTCCAACTCAGCCTGCAACTTCTCTAGCAATTTGTCGCCGTCTTGTTCTTCTTCGGAAACCGCCTCTTCCTTTGGTGGTTCCTTTTGGATATGTAATTCTTTTTCTTCCCGGTTGGGCTCCTGCTCTAAACGGGCTTCTTCCGGTTGATGCTGGAGCTCATCTTTTTCTTGATCCATCTTAAAAATCCTCCTAAGTTTTTGAAACGGGGTCTTCTTTCATTTTCACAATGGCATGAATTCGCAAGATGGCGATCGCAACCTCACCGGCTGTTTTCAGCGCATGTGCTTTCACCAGCAACGGATCGACCACACCCATTTCAATCATATCGACGATCGTGCCACGATCGCAATCCACACCCAAGGAGTCGGATTGGCGTTTGGCTTGAAAAACTTTGACAGACTCGATCTTTTCCAACGGATTAAAGCCTGCATTGGCCACTACTTGTTTCATCGGCTTTTGGAGTGCTTCCGCCACGGCAGACACGCCGAACCGTTCCGTTCCCTGGATGGTTTCCCGGTAAAGTTCCACATGGCGGGCAATAAACAACTCAACGGCGCCGCCTCCCGGCACAAAACCGCCCCGGATGGCAGCCTGCACCGCCGATGCCGCATCTTTGGCAATGCGTTCCTGCTCTTTAATCACATCTTCCGTGGTCGCCCCGACCACAATGGTGGCATACGGCTTGCCTTGCCCGCCGGTCACGCTCACACATTGAAGCTCGTTGTCACCGGCAACCTCTTTGCACACACCCAAAAACGGCTTCATGCCGTCCGGCAAGCTGCGGCGCAAAGCGCTCCGCTTCACAATCCTCGCCCGGGTGTGCTCCGCAACTTTTCTCAGATCATCCTCTGCCACGTTTTCCACCACGACGATCCCTGCATCCGCAAAAACACTCTCTGCATACGGATCAACGGAACCTCCTGCCACAATCAGCCCCACATTTAAATGAATGATGTGTTCCAACATCACATAAAACTCTTCTTTTAATCTTTCTTGTTTGTTGTTCTGATCATCCGACGCGAAATCTTCCAAGTCCTGATCCGGTTCCAAGGAATCCGCCAAAACGAGCACAAGCGTCTCTCCTTTTTTCCGCTGCACCTCACTGTCCGTATGAGGCTGCTTGAGAAGGACCCCCGGAACCACCCGTGTCTCGCTGCGGGGATGGGCCATGACACAGGATGAAAACTTAAATCCTTTATCCAACAACTTTTCCCGTCCCAAGATATGCGCGGCTTCGGTCACCGCCATCGTGATGTCTTCATCCTCGCGGCAAGCGGTGAATGCAATCCGCTGCAGCCACTCATCATCTAATTCGTAGATGGGACGTGCTTTTTCCTGCATTTTGTGCAATGCAAACCGGATTCCTTTTTGTATCCCGTCAATGACTTTGGTTACAGGAACCCCGTGCGCCACTTGTTTAACCCCTTCATCCACCAGCGCGGAGGCCAGCAACGTGGCGGTTGTCGTTCCATCCCCCATCTCCTCCTGCTGCGCTTTGGCAACGTTGACAATCATTTTCGCAGCCGGATGCTCCGTCTTCATCAGTTCGAGGATGGTGACGCCGTCATTGGTGACCACCACTTCGTTTTTGGAGTTGACCAGCATCGTATCCAGCCCTTTGGGCCCCAAGGTGGAGGATACGGCTGAAGCCACCTCTTTCACGGCTTTGGCATTACTCTCCAATGCCGAGATCCGCGCATCCGGATTACGGACCAAAGACTCTTTTCCGGGCAACGGGTATTCCCCCTTTCTATACACAGGGACGGGGGATTCGGATCCCCCTCCCTCTCAAAACCATGATAATCCATTAATCGCCATTTTCAAAAAACGAATCCAAACGTCTTGAGAAATCTTTTGCCAACAACTGAATGATTCCGATCACCCGCCCGTAATCCATCCGGGTCGGGCCCAACACGCCGATGGTGCCAACAGGTTCCCCATTAATCATATACGATGCGGAAATGATACTACAATCCCTCACGGCTTCCAAATGGTTTTCATATCCGATGCGGACCTGCACCCCTTCGGAAGAAGTTTGGAGAAGGGATATGATCTCATCGTCATTTTCAAGGAAGTCGAGCAGGGATTTCATTTTATCCACATCACGGAATTCTGGTTGTTCCAAAATCTTCGTCGTCCCGCTGGTATACAAGCGTTCGTCCGGCTGGGCCTGCAGAATTTGATCCAGCAAGTCAGTCAGTTTTTCAAAATGGTCCACATGCCTTTGCAATTCGTCGGCCAGCTCTTTGACGACAATCTGTTTCAATTTGGAAATGGGAGAACCGGTCAAACGGAAGCGGAGGAAATTCGTCAACCGCTCAATCTCCGACAATGATACCCCTTCAGGTACGGTGATGTGCTGTTGGTAGACATGACCCGTATCCGTAACCAATATGGAAACTGCAGTCCGGTCGTTCAGAGGAACGATTTGCAGATGTTTCAATTTGCTTTCCGAAATTTTTGGCCCCAAGATAAAGGTCATATAATTGGTCAGTTGTGACAAAATTGAATTTGTATGTTTGATTGCTTGCTCGACATGATCCATCCGTGTGACATAATAATCATGCAAAGCCATTAAATCCTTCTTAGACCACATATACGGCTTCAACAAATGATCGACATAAAAACGATACCCTTTTTGTGAAGGTACTCTTCCGGCAGATGTGTGCGGTTGTTCCAAAAATCCCATTTCTTCCAGATCAGCCATGACGTTGCGAACCGTTGCGGCACTAAAATGAATTCCTTCTTTCTTGGAAACCGTGCGTGAACCAACCGGTTCAGCAGATAAGATGTAATCATCAATGACTGCCCAAAGGATCATCTTCTGCCGCTCGCTTAACATCTGCCTCCCCTCCTTGTTAGCACTCCTGAAGGACGAGTGCTAAAAATACTATTTTTAAATTACCAAACGGCTGAAATGATGTCAACGGATGCCTCTATAATTCCACGCCGTTGAGAAATGAGGCGAACACCTCATTTCCAAACAAAAGACCTTTTTCCGTCAAGGAGATCCAATCTCCCTCCATTTTGATGAATTTTTGACTTTCCAAATTCCTCAAGACCGTGCCAAACACTTCTTCCGGCCGGCAACCGTACCGGCGGGCAAAACGGGAACGTTCCACCCCTTTTAACAGGCGGAGGCCCAGAATCATGAAGTTTTCCATATCTTCTTCCCGGTGGACCTGATACGATTCTTTCACCGGCAAATCCCCCTGCCGGATTTGGTCGATATAGGCCCGGACCCCCGTCACGTTCGCATAGCGGGTGGAACCGACATAGCCGTGCGCCCCGGTCCCCAAACCATAGTATTCTTCATTCAGCCAATACGTGGTATTGTGCCTGCTCTCCCTTCCGGGCTTGGCAAAGTTGCTCACTTCATATTGGATATACCCCTTTTCCTGCATAAACGAACGGATCAATTGGTACATCTCAAACTCTTCGTCTTCTGTCGGAAGCGGCAACTCCTTCCGCTGGTGCAAGTGATAAAACACCGTGCCCTCTTCGATTTTCAGGCTGTAACAGGAAAAATGCCCCGGATCGAGAGACATGGCTTCATTTAATGTATGTTTCAGATCATCGACGGTTTGCGTCGGGAGACCGAACATCAGATCCAGTGAGATGTTGTCAAAACCGGCCTTGCGGGCAGCGTCGACACTTTCCCGGATTTCCCCGGCGCTGTGAATGCGCCCGATTCTCTTTAACAGATCCGGCCGGAAGGTTTGCGCCCCAAAACTGATCCGGTTCACGCCTCCTTCGCGCATGACGGAAAGCAGTTCGGGACTGGTGGTGCCGGGATTGGCTTCAACGGTGAATTCCAGCCGGCCGGACCAATCCGGAAAATGAACTCGCAAATCCCGAAGGAGCTTTTCCATTTGCTTCGGAGTCAACACGGTCGGGGTGCCGCCTCCGATAAAAATGGTTTCAATTTCTTGCGGTTTGGTTGCTGTTGTCACCATCTCCATTTCCCGCTTCAACGCATCCAAATAATCATCCACCGGCTGCCCGCCCACGACATAAGCCGTAAAGTCACAGTAATAACATTTATTTGTACAAAAAGGAATATGAACATAAACCGATTTGGGCGGCAAAACCCCCACCTCCTTGATAAAAGCCGCAAGCGTTTTACCCGCCTGCGGCTTTTCCTCTTTATTTCTGTTCGTCAATCTTCAGCACGGCCATGAAGGCTTCTTGGGGAACCTCCACGCTTCCCACGGATTTCATTCTTTTCTTTCCTTCTTTTTGCTTTTCAAGCAGCTTTCTTTTGCGGCTGACGTCACCGCCGTAACACTTGGCCAATACATTTTTGCGTACGGCACGGATGGTTTCCCTTGCGATCACCTTGTTGCCGATGGCCGCCTGCACGGGCACTTCAAACATTTGCCGCGGAATCAGGCTTTTCAGCTTTTCCACCAACGCCCGGCCGCGCTGATAGGCACGATCCCGGTGAACGATAAACGACAAGGCATCCACAATCTCTCCATTGAGGAGAATGTCCAGTTTCACCAGATTCGATTCCTTGTAACCGACCAATTCATAATCAAAGGAGGCATACCCTTTGGTGTTGGATTTCAACTGGTCGAAAAAGTCATATACAATCTCGGCCAAAGGCAACTCATAAACCAGGTTGACCCGGTTTTGATCCAGGTAATCCATATTGACGTATTGTCCCCTTTTATTTTGGCATATCTCCATCACCGCACCGACATAGTCGTTGGGAACCATGATGCTGGCTTTCACATACGGCTCTTCCACCCGGTCGATCTCCTGCACTGGCGGCATCAAGGTCGGATTTTCAATTTCCAACATCGTGCCGTCAGTTTTGTGAATCCGGTATACCACACTGGGAGCGGTGGTGATCAATTCAATTCCAAATTCCCGTTCAATCCGTTCCTGGACAATCTCCATGTGCAAAAGCCCCAAAAAACCGCAACGGAAGCCAAAGCCGAGCGCTTGTGACGTCTCGGGCTCAAAAGACAAGGAAGCATCATTCAATTCCAGCTTTTCAAGGGCTTCGCGCAAATTGTCGTAGTCGGACGAATCCACCGGATACAACCCGCAAAAGACCATCGGATTGATGCGCCGGTAACCGGCCAACGGCTCTGCAGCCGGGCGGTCCCGGTCGGTGATTGTGTCCCCCACCCGGGTGTCGCGCACGTTTTTGATGTTGGCACAGACAAATCCCACTTCACCGGCCTTCAACTCATTGGTGATCACGGGGCGCGGTGCGAAAACGCCGACTTCGGTCACTTCAAACGTTTTGCCCGAGGCCATCATCCGGATGCCCATGCCCTTTTTGATCGATCCCTCAAAAACACGGGTATAAATAATGACGCCTTTATAGGAATCATAAACCGAATCAAAAATGAGCGCCCGAAGCGGAGCGGATTCATCCCCTTCCGGCGGGGGAACCTTTTCCACAATCTGCTCCAGAATCTCTTCAATCCCGATGCCGGCTTTCGCCGATGCCAATACCGCATCACTGGCATCCAACCCAATCACGTCTTCAATTTCCTGCTTCACGCGCTCCGGGTCCGCACTGGGTAGATCGATTTTATTGATAACGGGAATGATTTCAAGATCGTTTTCCAAAGCCAAATAAACGTTGGCCAGCGTCTGCGCTTCCACCCCCTGGGAAGCATCCACCACCAGCAACGCTCCTTCACATGCCTGCAAAGAACGGGAAACTTCATAGGAAAAGTCCACATGTCCCGGCGTATCAATCAGGTTCAACACATACTCTTTCCCATCCCTGGCTTTGTAGGGGATACGCACGGTCTGCAACTTGATGGTGATTCCCCGTTCTCTTTCCAAATCCATCTGATCCAGGAATTGATCTTGCATTTCCCTTTCGGACAAAGCACCCGTTTTCTCCAAAATCCGATCTGCCAACGTCGATTTCCCATGGTCAATGTGGGCGATGATTGAAAAATTTCGTATCTGTTTCTGATTCTTGTTTTCCATTCCCGTTCTTTTCCCTCCTGCAAAATGCAAGACTGCATTCCTAAATTATATCAGCAGACACAGGAGGATTCAACGACATAAAAAAAGCACAAGGACCGCGGTCCCCATGCATCTGCCGGGATGGGAGACGGAAAAAGCTATGATCTTGTCCAGGCAAACAACCGGTCGGCCAATTCGCGCAACAGTTCGCGGATCATCGTGCCGACCTGATTTCCGGTCTCCGCAAGATAATTGGTCCCTTCCCTCATTTCCCGCCCGGTGCTTTTTTCCGGATTTTTTGCACCGGCTTTCGCCGACGCTTCTTCGGACCCGATGGTTTGGCCGAAGACGGAGATTTCGATTTTCCCTTCCTGCGGAGTGATTTGAATGGCCCGTGGCGCCCCTTCAATCCCTTGCATTTTTTGCATATTCCGTTCCGCAACGTCCATCCCGATGAAAATGCCGAAAACCAACATGGACAAAAGCCCGATGATCTGCACCCAAACCCGCATGTTTCTCCACCTCAAACTGATTTAAGATCCTTCTTGCTGCATCACCGGCGTGGCATCATGAATCCGCTGCGCCAGCACTTCCGCCAACACTTCGACCGACCGGTATGCTTCTTCGAAGGTGTTATCCACCCCTCCCACTTCCACAAGCATGCTGTTGGGGGATAAAGACTGGTTATATTCACCGTTGTTCCCATTTGTCCGTTCTTTAATAATCACCGCCCGGGACAAACCGGGATATTGTTTGTTGATTTCTTTGTGCAACTCGCGGGCCAGCTTCAGATTTCTCTCAAAATGCTTGCTCGATTTTCCCACGACAAAAGCGAACCGGGCGTAACTTTTCCCGTTATATGTTTTGGTGGTTTTGTCCCTTCGTTGCGCATCCCTGTGTAAATCGATCAAATAGGTGATCCCTTCGTGCTGCCCCATCACGGATTGCACCATTTTCCTCGATTGCTTGTACGCTCCCGAATCCCAGGTGTATTTCCGTTCAGCCGTGACCGCCCCGATGCCCATCTTCTCGAGCACTTGGGCCAGATGTTGAGAGACGAGCGTGATGTTTTTTTCGATATGCGATGCTTTCTGCGGATTTTTTTCTCCCAACTCCGGCAAGTAAGACTCCCAAAAATGCGTTGAGTAAATCAAAACTTTTTTCTCTTTGATTCCGCTTTGGGTTGTGCTGGTGCGGTCCTGATCCGGTTTTTCCATCGCCTTGATAATCTCTTTTTCCAATTCGGGAGGAGGCGCCGATTCAATGGGAATCGATGTGTAATCGACATCAGCACTTGCCACGTCAATTTCGCTGTCAAAAAGTGCGTACATCGGCAACTCCCGGCCCAGAAAGGTACGGGGATCTTGTAAATTCATGCTGGTCAACAGTTCAAATGTCATGCGGGATACAATCCCGTCCAATCCGGCCGAACCGATTTCTTCCTGAAAATACGGGATGTTCTCCCCCATCACCATGGCCAGGGTTTTGGCCGATATGTGGGAAGCCACCCGGCTGAAATCCGAACCCTGCATACTGTTTTCGGCCTGAACCATGACCCAGGCTCCCACAAACGAAAACAACACCGCGATGGCCAAAAATAAAAAAACCAAGACTCTTCTGGTTCGCGGACGTGCCAAATTTAACGTCATAAACCTTCGATACCGATGATTCATCCGGTTCACCCTTTGCCAGCTTGTCTCTCATCCCTAAGCTATGAAAAAACCGGCAAAAGTAGAACCTATGAGACTTAAAAAATACAGGAGAAGGGTTGATAGAAATCCAAACCGGCTTCTCAAAAACTCTCTCAAAGCATAAAAAACAGAAGCCTGTCCGCTCACAAGCTTCCGTTTTTGTTCCCGTCCGCCGTCTTCAACTGATGTGCGAAGCCACATTATCCATCGTCACCGCATCATGCAAGGCACAATTGACGCCGTTGGCAATCATTTTGGCCACATTGGCAATAAATGAATCCACTTCTTTGGGAGTCACGATCAGGTTCTGTCCCAACGGGGAAAGAACTTCATGAATGAGCTGACGTTTTTCCTGTTCATCCAGACGGCCGAACATTCCCAACACTTCCCGCGCGGTGCCGGAAGGAAGCTGATAGTTTCTCAAATCCTTCACCGTCGGGCGGTTGTAAGGATCCAGCGGATTGTTTCTTTCGCCATGAATTTCCCTTCCCAGATGGGAGGTGACAAAATCAATCGTGTCATAGGCAATGGTCACCGCATCCACCACAGTGGGAACCCCGATGGCAATTACGGGAACCCCCAACGTTTCCCGGGTTAACGCTTTTCGGTTGTTTCCGACCCCGGATCCCGGATTGATGCCGGTATCCGCCACCTGAATGGTCGTGTTCACACGGGTCAGGGCACGCGAAGCCAGCGAATCAAAAGCAATGACAAAATCCGGTTTGGCCTTGTCCACCACTCCCCGGACAATGTCGCTCGTCTCCAGTCCGGTCAGTCCCAACACGCCCGGGGACAACGCGCTGACCGACCGGTATCCTTCCTGGACGGATTCCGGTTCCAGCTCAAACAGATGACGGGTAATCATGGTGTGCTTCACCACCAAAGGCCCCAATGCATCGGCCGTGACATTCCAGTTGCCCAGCCCGACGATCAGGCAAGAATCTTTTTTTCCGATCCCGGCTTCCTCCAAAAACCGGGCGAACTGCTCAGCAAAATGGCCCGCCACTTTCTGGCTGAAGACGGAATCTCTCGATCTGAGTTCCGGAGCTTCAATGGTTAAATAAGTCCCCGGCACTTTTCCCATCTCTTCCGCGCCCCGGTCATTTTCAATCCAAATCCAACTGGTGGTGATCCCGTCCTCCGTCTTTTCCTCGATCCGGACCCCCGGAATGGAACCGTCCCCGCTCCTGTTCCTTTTGGTTGCCAATTCATGCGATTCACGCGCCAAATCGGTCCGGATGTTATACCGGCTCAAATCCACTTGATGACCTTGTGATGGATCCTGATTCATGTTTCTTTTCTCCTTCCATTCACTTCCTCCTGTTTTTAGTTTGCTTGATGTCATTGGATTTATTCTTGGGGGATTGTTGCTTTTTGCCCTTTCCCATGCTAGAATATTGCATGTTGCATTTTAGGGATGCGGAATCCTTGTACGGGAGGTGAATTCATTGGCAAACATCAAATCGGCAATCAAACGTGCGAAAACCAACGAAGAGCGCCGCAAACGCAATGCTTCCCAAAAATCGGCAATGCGTACGGCTGTGAAAAAGTTTTTGACCGCTGTGGAAAATCAGGACAAAGAACAAGCACAAGTTCTTTTCGGTCAAGCAACCCGCAGCCTGGACAAAGCTGTCACCAAGGGTTTAATCCATAAAAACGCAGCTGCCCGCAAAAAATCCCGTCTTGCCAAAAAGTTGAACGCTTTGGCCTGATGCACGGTTCCATAAAAACGACCCCTTTGACCGGGTCGCTTTTTTATACAAAAAAGATGCCGCCGGTAATTTTCCGGGGCATCTTTTTTCATGTCACAAGATTCCCATGGCATCTTTCATTTTGCGCAGGGTGTCCTCGGCCACGACTTGGGCTTTTTCTTTTCCTTCAGCCAATACCTTGTCCACATAATCGGTATGCCGGATTTCCCGGTACCGCTCTTGAATCGGCGCAAGATGATCGACCGTCACCTCGATCAAATCCTTTTTAAATGCACCATACCCCACCCCTTCGTACTGTTTCTCCAGTTCCGGGATGGACTTTCCGGAGAGCAGGCTGTAGATCGACAGCAAATTGCTGATCCCCGGTTTGTTTTCCACGTCAAAACGGACTTGGTTGTCCGAATCGGTCACTGCACGTTTCAATTTTTTCTCAATGGTTTTCGGATCGTCCAGCATCGCAATGTAATTCATTGCGCTTTCCGCGCTTTTGCTCATTTTTTTCTTTGGTTGATCCAACCCCATGATGCGGGCCCCCACTTTTCCGATCAGCGGTTCGGGAATGGTGAACACTTCCGCATAATCCCGGTTGAATCGTTGTGCCAAATCCCTGGTCAGTTCCAAATGCTGCTTTTGGTCTTCCCCGACCGGCACCTTGTCAGCCTGGTACAGCAAAATATCCGCCGCCATCAACACCGGATACGTGTATAATCCGACCAGTGCCGATTCCGATCCTTTGCCTTTTTCTTTAAACTGAATCATCCGGTCCAATTCCCCGACACGGGCGACACATTGAAGCAGCCAGCTTGCTTCCGCATGGGCTTTCACTTGTGACTGGGCAAACAGGGTCACTTTTTCGGGATCCAGCCCGACCGCCAGATACAAAGCGGCGACATCTTTGGTTCTTTCCAAAACCTCCTTGGGATCTTTCGGAATGGTGAGCGCATGCAGGTTCACAACGCAAAAGTAGCATTCCGCTTCATTTTGCAACCCGACAAACTGCCTGATGGCCCCGAGATAATTTCCCAAATGCAACATCCCCGTCGGTTGCACTCCGGACAATACTCGCGTCATCCAAAATCACTCCTTTGCATCCAAAAAATATTCATATAAAAAAACCCGCCCCCAAAAGGGACGGGTTTTTGCCCGCGATACCACCCTTGTTCACCTGAAAAACCAAGGTGCACTCAACAGATAACGGTCTCCCCGTTTTTCCCTACTGAGGGCGCATGCCCCGTTCGGGAAAAAAGCTCCAAAGTCCATTCACACAGGTCCCTGATTGGCTTGCACCACCCGCCAACTCTCTGAACAGTTCCCCTGTGCTACTCCTCTTTTTCAACGCTTTTTGTCCATATCCATTTGTACCTGACGATTGAAAAATATTTTCCTAGAACGATCTGGAAAAGTCAAGTATATATTATTTACAAGCTTCTTAAATTGTGCTAGTTTTTTTATCATACAAGGAGGGACGGCATGATGCATTCTATCCCCGTGAATGTCAAAGTCATTGCACCCATTTTTGCTTTCATCATGGCACTGACCGTGATTTTCGTGCGAATCAAAGCGGCTGACAAACCGACCAACGCCAAAAAAATACTCATTCCGCCGCTTGGAATGAGCACAGGTTTTTTGATGTTCCTGTACCCGCCTGTGCATATCCCCTGGTCTTGGGCCATCGCGTCTTTTTTGGTCGGGGCTCTTTTTTTGTCCATTCCGTTGATTCAAACGTCCAAATTTGAAATCATCGACGGACAGGTTTACCTGAAACGTTCCCGGGCGTTCATTTACATTCTGTTGATCTTGTTTGTCATCCGCATGTCCCTGCACACATACATCGAACATTTCATCAGCTATTACCAAACGGCCAGTTTGTTTTTCATTCTGGCATTCGGCATGTTGTTGCCTTGGCGGATCGCCATGTATATCCGATATAAAAAACTTTTGTCCACAGAAAAAGATGCATCCGGAAAACCTATGCCCCAAAAATCTCCCTGATCGCGGGAGATTTTTTTGTTTTATTCGATTGAAATTTTCGAATATCTAAAAAAACTATCCACTTGTGACTAAACTTGCTACAATATTACAAGTAGATCGATATTTCTTTTTAAAAATTGTAAACGATCTCAAGGGAGTGTGTCTTGTGTCTAAAAAAGTGATTGTAGCGGGTGGAGGTTTGGCCGGTTTAAGTGCAGCAGCCCGACTCGCTTACAATGGATATGACGTGACATTGTTGGAAAAAGCACCGAAACTGGGCGGGCGCGCCATCACCATTCCGTTGAAGGGATTCAACTTTAACTTTGGCGCCCATGCCATTTATGCCCGGGACAAATCCGTTTTGCGTCGTTATGAAAGCGAAATCGGATTGGAAGTGGACTGGAAAGACTTTTCCCCATCCAAGGCTTATTACGATCTGGGGTCTTATACAACCTTAATGCCTGCCACATTGGAAGGGCTTTACCGCACCAAAATTTTGGATTCGCAAAACAAATGGCGTTTCGCTTATGAAGTGTTCAAAACCATGGCTTCCATCGAAAAAGGGGAAGAAGGCATCCCCATCGGGCAATATTTGGAGAAAGAACCTCCCAAGGTCAGGGATTTGCTGTTGACCATCGCATCATCCAACTTCTTTACCAATGAGCCCGAAAAAATTCCTTCCCCGCTGTTTTTCCAATATTACAAACGCTTATTCTCCACCCAACGTGCCGTCAGTTACATCGGGGGAGGCTGGCAGGCGATTGTGGAATCCTTTAGCAAAATCATTGAAGATCACGGGGGAAAAATCATCACCAAAGAAAAAGTCAGCGGCATCGAACTGGATGGCAACCGAATTTCCAAAATCATCGGGAAAGAAACCACTTACACAGCCGATGAGTACATTTTGTGCATTCCGCCGAAAGAGTTGCACCAGCTTTTTGCCGACACCCCGTATGAATCGACATTCGAAATTTACCGCAACTACTCGTCCACCCAAGTGGTCGTCTATGATGTGGGCTTGAAAGAACGGATCCCGAGTCCGTATACCTATGTATATCAAAAAGAAAAGAAAGTGTTTATCACAGACATTTCCTACTATGATACAACCTGCATCCCGGAAGGCGGACAGTTGATGCAAGCCATCGCCTATCTCAATGACGAAGAAGCGGCCGCGAACAAGGCCAATGAGAAAGTGGCGGACATTGAATCTGTTTACGATAAACACTTCCCCGGCTGGCGGGATCAGCTCGTCGCCAAACGAATTTCGAAAAAAGCGGTTGTTCAGGAAATTAAATGTATTCATGACCAAAAACTTTTGCCGGTGAAACTGTACAGTTTGGATAATGTGTATTTCGCCGGAGACTGGTGCCAGGGCGAAGGGCAACTCTCCGAACTTTCCTTCTCTTCGGCCTATGAAGTCACCAACCGGATCATGAATAAAACCACCGCGTCATAAACAAAAAGGCCGGCGCCTTCATCGCCGGCCTTTTTCACCCGGTTCAAGAAATGAGCAGGATAAAAACGGACCCCAACAAGGTCATGCCCAATACAACACAAGCAAAAATAACGGTAAACAAACTCCGCTCTGCCGCATGAACACGGATTTGTTCCTCTGACAACCGGTCAAAGCGGCGGGCATGGGCAAACAAACTCAAATTCCCGATCAGAAACACTCCCACAATGAAGACCGCGATATACCAAACCGGGATCCCTTCCAAAAAGTACAAATCCTGGCGAAACCAAGCCTGCCCCAAGAAAAATACCCCCAGCACAACAGCCAAAATCACCGATGACAGGTGATATTTCTTCCAAGTCTCACCCAGTTTTTCTTTCTCGTACCGGATCAATTCTTTCATCCCCGGAAAAAGAAGCAACGTCGGGTGAAAAGTTTTCAGCCAAAAGCTGCTGATGGCAACAAGGAAACACAAAACGCCCAAAAGCGTGTAGATCACAAGCGATGACAGTTGTGCCAGCGCCAGCAAAGCCAGGATCCCCAGATAGACGAGAATGAGCACATTGGTATAAATCCGCTGCTTTTTGCGCAGTTCATTCCGTTTTGCCGGATCCATTTTGATCAACTCCTTCCACAGCTACCCCTTCTCTTTAGTATCTTAGCACTGCTGTGTTGATGAAGGAAACAGGACCGGCACATCTTCTTCAAGCAATGGAGTGATGAATGGAGAACAACAACCGTTCCACCGCCAGTTCCTTATCCGCTTTTCCGGATTTGATCTCCTGGTCGGTGGTGATGGCGGAAATCAAAAATTGCCGCAGTTGGCTCTCTGTAAATTTGGCGCCGTTTTTCAAAGCCAGTTTTACCGGATACGGATGGACTTTCAGGAAACCTGCCATCTCTTTTTCGGGCATCCCTTTCTTCACCAGTGTTTTGACTTGCAACATCAGCCGGATTTGCCGGATCATCAGCGCCAGAATCCGGATCGGCTCTTCTTTTTGAAACAGCAAATCCTGCCAAACCATGAGCGCCTGATCGATTTTCCGCTCGGCCATCTTTTCCGTCAGTTTAAAAATGTTATGCTCCAATGTCCGCGGGACAAGCTCTGACACCGTTTGCCGCGTCACCGTTCCTCCCCTTCCCGCATAAGTGACCAGCTTCATACATTCTTGATTCAACAATTGCAAGTTCTCTCCGACCAAAAAGACCAACTCTTTCAAGGCGGAAGGATCAATGGCGACTTGATGTGCTGCAAAACGCCCTTTTACCCAATCCGTCAATTCCTTCCCTTTCAGAGGGGGAAACGAAAGGGTAAAGGCTTTTTTCTGCAAGGCCTTTACCACTTTTTTTCGCTTGTCCAATTGCTCGGAATAAACCGTCAGCACAAGAATACTGGATGGAAGGGGATCTTCCAGGTATTTCAACAGGGCATCCGCATCATGCTGGATCCCTGCAGCCTTTTTTTCGCTTGTGAGGAAATGCGCATGATGCCCGACGATAAACCGCCGGTCTCCGAAAAAAGGAAGGGTTTCCGCTTCCTGGACCACCGTTTGCACCGGCGTTTCCTCCAGATCAAAAATGATGCTGTTGCCAAACGGATCATCGGCAGGCATCCAATTTGTTTTCATCCACCGAACCGTTTCCTCGATCAAAAAAGACTCGGCTCCGTAAAGCAAATATACCGGATGCGGCCCTTTTCTTTTCAATTCTTCCAAACGGGAATGATCCACTTGTTCCACCTCTCACCCTAATGATGAACTTCTTCCTTTTTCACCACATCAATGGTGATCGATTGAGGAGCTTTTTGATCTTGCAGAATGGTCACTTTCAAGGTTTGATCGGTCAACCACTCGATTTTTTGCAAACGCACATCCATCGGCGCAAAAGAACGCTCATATTGAACGGTTCCGTCCGCTTTGGTGACAACCAGCGTTCCTTGTCTCCATTTTGCCTGATAGGTTTCATCCGGCGACCAAACTTGCGCACCGGAATCTTCGGCCGGTGCCGGACCGTCCGTTTTTTCCATCAGGACATTCACTTCTTCCTTCGGAGTGGAATCTCCCATGAGTGTTCCGTTTTCTTTCTCCGCCGGTTGGAAATTCATCCATGCATACATACCGATAAAACCGATCGCCACCGCTGCCGCCATCGCCTTTGCCGCCAACGGCCATCCAAACCGGTGACGGACGGAAGATTCTCTCTCCGGACGCTCCTCTTGATCGATTCGAGCCAAGACATCGCCCACAATATCGCGGGGTGGATCCACTTTGGGAAGAAGGGACAGCTGACGTGAAACCTCCATCAGCTTCTCAGCGTTCTCGCGATCTTTCACTGACTCTGCCAGATGTTTGTTTAACATCTTTTTTTCTGCTTCTGACAAATCAGCGTCCAGATCACGTTGCACCCATTCGATTATTTTTTCATCCGCCACAGGTAATCCCCTCCTTCCTGATATTCGGACAACCACTTTTGCAATTGTTTCCGTCCCCGGAACAAATGAGATTTCACCGTATTTAACGGCAGATTCATGGCTTCTGAAATTTCCTTGTAATTATAGTCCTGGACATACCGTAAAATAATCGCTGTTTGCTGGGGCATCGGAAGACGCCGGATCGCTTGCTTTAAATCGGAGATGATGGCGCCCTTTTCGATCTCTTTGCCTGCATGGTAATCTTCCTGAACAAAATCCTCCTCCATGAACACCACCTTCTTCCGTTTGCGAAACATATCCATACACACATTGGTGACAATGCGTTGCGCCCACGTGTAAATCATGGCATCCCCTTTATACGAAGGCAAATACCGATACACTTTCAGCAATGCTTCCTGGGTTGCATCCAGCGCATCCTGTTCATTCCCCATGATGTAGTAAGCGGTGCGATAGAGCGGCGTTTCCAACTGTCGCAAAATTTCAACCAGTGCTTTTCGCTCCCCTGCCTGTGCCCGCTGAATCAATTCCGAGTCAAGCAAAAAAATAACCCCCCATATTTATTGACCTATTTTCCTACATGTTAGTTGCAAACAGGAGATCTATGTATACAAAAGTAGTATAAAGAAAAAACGGATTCATTTTAAATGGAATATCTTCCGGGGTTCATTCCTTGACGGCACTTACGGTCATCCCCTTCTTCCCGATCTCAAAGATCACGGCTCCTTGTTGGTCGGTCCGCCAAATGGAAATGCCCCTTTTCTTCAATCGTGAAATCACTTCCGGGGCAGGATGCCCGTAGGTGTTGTAACGTCCGGCCGAAATCACCGCATGCTTGGGCTTGAGCACGTCCAGCCAGGTTTCATGGGTGGAAGCCCCACTGCCGTGATGGGCGACTTTTAAAATGTCCACCGCCGGCCAACGCCAGCGTCGAAGCAACCGTTTTTCCGTCTCCGTTCCGATGTCTCCGGGAAACAAAACATGGATGCCGTGAACGGAAAACAAACAGACCACCGAATCCTCGTTGGTGGCTTCCCCTTTGCCTCCGGTCCGGACCGGGTCCGGATGCAAAAACGTCAACCCCGTTCCCTCTTCGATTTCCCAAGTGCGGCCCGCGGCGGCCACATAGACCGGAACTTTTTGTCTGTAAAGTTCCGCCATGAGTTGCCGTTCCTCCTCATTGGCAGGCAAACGGGCATTGCGCACCACTTTTTGCACCGGAAACCGCCGGATCACATCCATTAATCCATTGATATGATCCTGATCTCCGTGCGTCAGGATCAACCAATCGATTTTCCGGATGCCTTGTGATTTTAAGTAAGGCACAATCACATCCTCGCCAGCCCGAAACGGATGCTTTCGCCTTCGCCATGCTTCATGATGATCGTAACGCACATGGCCGCCTCCATCCACCAAAACGGTTTGGCCGCTTGCCGTCTCAATGACCGTGGCATCCCCTTGGCCCACATCCAGAAAAGCCAGGCGTGCCAAAACGTCTTCTTTTCCCGGTTCCGCCCACAAGAGCAGGCCGAGTGCCGCCGCGCTTGCCGCAAGAAAAACCGTTTTTCCGCGCCGGAGCCATGACCAAAGCGCCATCGCCGAAAAGAGGTAGTAAAGGAGGATCCACCACTTTGGAGGAGATGGAAATGCCGGACAAAATGCCTTCCATGTGCTCAGCCACTCCATCCCTCCCTGCATCATCCGGATCCCCGTTTCCATCACACCGGCCGCCCCCATGCCCCCGGTCTCCCAGATCCAGCTCAATCCCAAAAGAAGCAAAGAAACCGGAAGCACGACAAAACTGACGACGGGAGCAAACAGCAGATTGGCGGGCAAAGACAAAAAAGAGTATTCATGAAAGTGATAAATTACCAATGGAAAGGACAACCATTCCGCGATCAGATTGCCTGCGACCGGATAACGTAGCGGTGAGGGGAGCCATGTAAGCAGTCCGGACACTGGTTCCGTCCAGACAATCAATCCGGCGGTCAGCAAAAAACTGAGCTGAAATCCGGCTTCAAACAATTGATAGGGATTCCACACCAACAAAAGACAAAAAGCACTCCCCAAAAAGGACAAACTGTCCCCCGGCTTTCGAAAAATCAAGGCAATCATCGTCAACCCCGCCATGACCGCCGCACGGACCACCGGGGCCCCAAGACCGGTGAGAACCGCATAAACCGGCAGTAATCCGATGACAATCCATGCCGCCTTTTCTCTGGTCAGGCCGATCCATTTTAAAATATAATATACGATCCCGGTCAGAACCGTAACATGCAATCCGGAAATCGACAACAGATGAATCAAGCCCAACCGGGTGTATTGCCGTTCCCATTCCGGATCCACTTCCAACCGTTCCCCCAGCAGCAAGCCGCGCAAATAACCGGACACCGGCTCGTCATACATTTTTTCCAATTGACCGGCCAACTTCTTCCGCCAGGCATCCACCCATCCCACCGGATGCGGCGGGGCTTCTTTGACCATCACCAAAGAATGCAAACCCTTTCCTTTTCCCGTCCAATGAATCTTTTGCCGGTATAAATATGCCCGGTAGTCCATTTCCCCCGGGTTGGAACGTGGAGATGGTTTTTCCATCCGGATTGGAAGCCGGATCCGGGAATAACGGCGCAATTGTCCGGCCTTTTCCGCTTCTTCTTCTGTTTGCAGAGAAAGGAAAACCCGGATTTTTTCCCGGTTTCCGTTGATCACCCGATCCTTTTGTTGCAAGCGGGCCAGTTTCAGGTCAAAGCGGAGCACATCCCCGTCCACGACAGGCGAAGAAACGATGGTTCCGGCAGCAGTCATTTTTTCCCCTTCCACCGTTGCCGGAATTTGGCTCCGGTTTTGCCCGTCCACCCAAGAAAAATGCGCAGCAGCCAAAAACAGCGCCGACAAAAAAATCCAAACCGGCCGCCCTTCCCGAAAGAGGTAATCATAGCAGACGCCCGAAAGCAAGAAAGAAACGGCCATTCCGAGGAACAAAGCCGCATGGTTCCCTATCCGGTCCGCCAACAAAATCCCGGCTCCCCAGGCAATTCCTGCAACCACAAAAGGACGCCGCAATGCCCATCTTCCTTCCTTTCTTCCGTTTCCATTCATTTCGACATTTTCCGACGATTCCCTTTTGGCCGGTTCTTCCACCAAAAAACGCACGGATTCACCGTGCGTCCCCCACTGTTTCCTTCCAAATTTGTTCAAACTCTTCTTGGGTGATTTCCTTCGGAAAAAAGATTTCATACGGGTCTTGCGCGATCTCCTCCAGCGGCGGAACCGGCAACTTTCCCAATCCGGTCGGACCTGCCTCGATATCATCATAAGCATATCCGATGCTTCCGTCCCGGAACACTTCCACTTTCCGCACTTCGTACCGGTTTTCGTCCAGTTCGGAACAGATTCTCACGGGCAGGTCGTCATGGTCATGCACATGATCCACCATGATGTAAATTTTCCGGCTCAAGTTGGATCTTCCGCCTCCTTCAGCAAAAAACGTGCGGATTTCCCGCACGTTTCCTTTGCAAGATTATACTTTCGGCAGTGTAATGCCGGATTGGAACTGATATTTTCCTTTTTTCGTCCGGTAGGAAACTTCGCAGTCCTCATCACTTTCCAAGAAAAGAATCTGGCAAAGCCCCTCATTGGAGTAAATTTTGGCCGGCAGCGGCGTGGTGTTGGAAATCTCCAAGGTCACATATCCTTCCCATCCCGGTTCGAGCGGGGTCACATTGGTGATGATCCCGCAACGGGCATAAGTCGATTTTCCCACGCAAATCGCGAGCACGTTTTCCGGAATGCGGAAATATTCCACGGACCGGGCCAAGGCAAATGAATTGGGCGGAATAATGCAAACATCCCCTTTATAATCCAGAAAAGAATCTGAATCGATTGCTTTGGGATCAATCACCGGGTTTAAAGCGTTGTGAAAAATTTTATATTCATCAGCGACCCGGAGGTCATACCCGTAACTGCTCAATCCGTAACTGACCGCTTCTCCTTTCCCGACATTCCGGTCAATAAATGGTTCAATCATTTTGTATTGCTCTGCCATTTTCCGAATCCATTTGTCAGATTTGATCGCCATCGTTTTACGTACCCCTTCTAACATCAATTTTCCTTTCTCATTTTACATGATGATGGCTGAAAGAAAAACGCCTCCCGAAAAAGACGAATTATTTTCCAGAAAAAGAAACAACCTTTTCTTCTTGAAGGGCAGCGGCCAAATCGCCAATCAGGTCCTCCACATTTTCCAATCCGACCGAAAGCCGCAACAAACCGTCGGTGATACCGCGCTTTTGCCTTGCTTCCGGCGGCATGGAAGCATGGGACATCGCCGCGGGATAGGACAAAATGCTTTCAACCGCTCCGAGGCTGACGGCAACCACCGGCAACCTGACCCGTTTCAACACTTGCCGGGCTTTTTCTTTACTGCCCACATCAAAAGAGAGAACCGCTCCGTGCCCGGTCGCCTGCCGGCATTGCAAATCATGCCATTCATTGGACGGGAGGCCGGGATAATAAACTTGTTCCACCAACGGATGCTGACTCAGCCACAACGCGATTTTTTCCGCGCTTTGCGTGGATTGTTCCAACCGCACTTTCAATGTTTTCAAACCCCTTAACACCAACCAGGAATCATGGACGCCCAAGACGGCGCCAAACGCATTTTGCAACAGTTCCAGCCGTTGTGCCGTCTCTTTGTCTTTGGCCACCACCAGCCCGGCCAGCACATCACTGTGTCCGCTGATAAATTTCGTCGCACTGTGAATGACGATATCGGCTCCCAACTTCAGCGGCTGTTGGTAATAAGGCGTTAAAAAGGTGTTGTCCACAATGGTCAAACATCGGTGTTTTTTTGCCAACCGGATAATTTCTTTTAAATCGCTCACCTTGAGCAGGGGATTGGACGGGGTTTCCACATAGATCGCTTTGGTTTGGGGCCGGATGGCTTGTTCGATGTCCCCGATCCGGGTGGTATCGACAAACGTCGTTTCAATGCCCAGCCGCCGGAAAACTTGTGTCAGGACCCGAAACGTTCCCCCGTAAACATCCCGGGAAACAATCAGATGATCCCCGCGCGAAAAAAGCAACAGCACCGTGGAGATGGCAGCCATTCCGGAGGAAAAGGCAAATCCCCGCTCCCCACCTTCCAGGTTGGCAATGGTGTCCTCCAGCGCTTTTCTTGTGGGATTTCCCGAACGGGTGTAATCAAATTCTCCGGGCCGGTCTACATCTTGGTGAAAGGTGGATGACTGATAAAGAGGGATCCCCACTGCCCCGGTGACAGGGTCGACTTCATTTCCATTATGCAGCAGTTGCGTTTCAAAGTTCATCATCTATCTCCTCTCTTTTTTCGTCTTTATGGCGGCTTGTCGGAAAGCTTGATCCAAATCATCCATCAAATCGTCAACATGTTCGATCCCCACCGACAAACGAAGCAGCCGGTCGGTCACGCCTGCCTTCTTCCGCATCTCTTCGGGAATATCGGCATGCGTTTGGGTGACCGGATAAGTCATCAGGCTTTCCACTCCTCCCAAACTCTCCGCAAAAGTAATAATCTTCAAATGATTAAGGATAAAGGGGATTTGGTCCGGGTCTTTCACATGGAATGAAATCATGCCCCCGTATCCCTCCGCCTGTTCATCCAAGATCTTTCGCCCGGCCGGATCCAAGGACGGATGAAAAACCTCGTCCACCTGGGGATGTGCGGCCAAAAATCCGGCCAGCTTTTGCGCATTTTCCTGGTGCTTTTGCATACGAAGCGCCAATGTTTTCATTCCCCGCATCAACAGCCAGGCATCCAAAGGACCCAACACTGCCCCGATGGAATTGTGGACAAACCGCAGGCGCTCGGTCCATTCTTCTCCTTTGGCCACAATCAATCCGGCCAGCACATCATTATGCCCGCCCAAGTATTTCGTGGCACTGTGAATCACAATGTCGGCTCCCAGCGTCAGCGGCTTTTGGAAAAAAGGAGTCATAAACGTATTGTCCACAATGACACACAAATTTCTTTGCCGGGCCCACCGGCACAACAACCGGATATCAACCACCTGCATGAGCGGATTGGTGGGGGATTCGATAAAAAGGCCTTTGGTGTTCGGCTGAAGTGCTCCTTCGATTTCTTCCGGATTGCGCAAATCCACATAAGAAAACGTCAATCCGTATTGTGACAAAACTTGTTCAAACAACCGGTACGTTCCGCCGTACAAATCCAGCGACACAATGAAATGGTCGCCTTTTTCAAACAATCCCATCACGGTGTGAATCGCAGCCATACCGGAACTACAGGCATAACCTTCATCTCCTTCTTCCAATTCGGCGATGCTGGCTTCCACCACCTCACGGGTGGGATTGGCGGTTCTCGAATAATCATAGCCAGTACTTTTTCCCGAGATATGCTCGTAAGCGGTCGAAAAATAGACCGGAAAACTGACAGCGCCGGTGGTCTTTTCTTTTTTGTTGCCGATCTGCGCCAACCTGGTTTCCAATCTCATGGCTGCCCCTCCCTTGATGTTAACAATCATGAAAAAAGCCTCTTCCCATAAGAGAAGAGGCTTTTATGCTGAACACAATCGCACGCAAATTCAAGCTTCTTCTCTTATCTTTCAGAAACCGGGGTTTCTGCAGGAATTGGCACCATCCGGTGCATCGGTTGCACCGAGGTTGCCGGGCTTCATCGGGCCAGTCCCTCCGCCACTCTGGATAAGAGAATCGTTCCTGATCCATATAATGTTGTTGCCGTAAGTTATATGATCATTATACCGATTGGCAAAATAAAAAGTCAAGGAGCTACAAAGTGATCTGATCGCGGAACTGCTCCAGCGTTTTTTCCCCGATTCCAGGGACGTTGGAGATTTCTTCAATGCTTTGAAAGGGCCCGTTTTCCTCACGATAGCTCACAATCGCTTGCGCTTTTTTGGCTCCCACACCGTTTAATTGTTGCAATTCTTCAGCCGTCGCCGAATTGATGTTAATTTTCCCACCCGTTCCGTCTGCGGGCGGATTCATCCATGCCGTTCCTTGCAGCGTTTCCCCCTTTTTGGGAATGTAAACCACTTTTCCGTCGGTCAAGCGTCCGGCCAGGTTGACTTGATCCAAATCGGCATCGGATCGGGCACCGCCTGCTTTCAATATGGCGTCATGCACTCTGGACTCCGGATCCAGACGGTAAATGCCCGGCTTTTTGACGGCTCCTTTCACATCGATCATGATCCATGGATTTTTTTCTCCAGCCGTGTCTGGCGAATCGGATGCGTCCGCTTCCGCAGGCTGATAAGGAGTGAGCGGAGCCGCTGATTCTTTGGGGGTTTCATCCTGTTTCCAGATCCAAACCAGGCAAACGATCAGCGCCAATGCCAAACCGCCCGACACGATCATCCATTTCTTTTCCCGGGAAGTAAAATCCCACTCCCATTGCACCATCGGCCTACCCCTTTCCGTTTTCGCCAAGGACATGTTTTTACAAATTATTCCATGATCCCGCAAAAAAACCTTCTTCCAAAGCAAAGAAAAAACGGCCCGCCAAAACCGGCAGACCGTTTTTATGTTTGCAACTATTTCACCACAATATTCACCAGTTTTCCGGGCACCACGATCACTTTGCGCACTGTTTTTCCTTCCGTCCAATGTTTGATCCGTTCATTGTCGAGCGCTTGTTTTTCAATCTCTTCCCGGGAAGCCTGGGTCGGCACCACGATTTTATCCCGCACTTTCCCGTTGATCTGAACAGCCAATTCCACTTCATCCAAGACCAGCGCCGATTCATCATAAGACGGCCACGCTGTCTGATGGACACTTCCTTCTTTCCCCATCACGGACCATAATTCTTCCGACATATGGGGCACAAACGGAGCGAGCAAGACCACGAGCGTCTCCAACGCTTCTTTGTACAAAGCAGGATCCGTTTCACCCGCATGTTGGTACAATCCGTTGACCAGCTCCATAATCGCGCTCACCGCGGTATTGAAGTGGTTTCTTTCCCCGATCTCAATGGTCACTTTCTTGATGGTTTGATGCAAAAGACGGCGCAGCTCTTTGGTTTTGCCATCCGCTTTCGCACCAGACGGGACCGGTTGCTTGAACAGCTCTTCGTTCTGTACGACCAGACGCCATACCCGGTTCAAGAAACGGTGAACTCCTTCCACACCGGATTCACTCCAATCCAGATCACGGTCGGGGGGAGCCGCAAACAGGATGAAGAGGCGGGCGGTATCCGCACCGTATTTCTCCACAATTTCCAAAGGACTGACCACATTTCCTTTGGATTTGGACATTTTAAACCCGTCTTTCAACACCATTCCTTGCGTCAACAAACTTTCAAACGGCTCATCGACCGAAACCATGCCGGCATCATAAAACACTTTGGTAAAGAACCGGGAATAAAGCAGATGCAACACCGCATGCTCGATGCCGCCGATATATTCATCGACCGGCATAAAGCGGTCCGCTTTTTCTTTTGCAAACGGGATCTCTTCATTATGCGGATCGGCATACCGCAAGAAATACCACGAAGAATCCACAAAGGTGTCCATCGTGTCCGTCTCTCGGCGGGCCGGTTTTCCGCATTTCGGGCAAGTGGTGTGCACAAAACTTTCCGAAGTGGCAAGCGGATTGCTTTTCCCGTCAAAAACCACATCTTCCGGCAACAGAACCGGCAATTGATCCTTGGGAACCGGCACGATATGGCAATCATCGCAGTAAACCACCGGGATGGGCGTTCCCCAATAGCGTTGCCGCGAGATCAACCAATCCCGCAACCGGTAATTCACCGTCCATTTTCCTTGTCCCCGCTCTTCCAGGAACTTCGCAATCGCATGGATCGCTTCCCGGTTTTTCATGCCGTCAAATTCGCCCGAGGAAAACAACACGCCGTCTCCGGTGTATGCTTCACGCAACGGTTCGCTGAGTTCCTCATTCTCCGGACGGATGACCGGTTTCACCGGCAATTGGTATTTGGACGCAAATGCGAAATCCCGTTCATCATGAGCCGGTACCCCCATGACGGCACCCGTTCCGTAATCCATCAACACATAGTTGCCCACCCAGATCGGGATGGCCTCTCCCGTCAACGGATGTTGCGCATACGCTCCCGTCGGATGGCCCACTTTTTCGGCATCGTTGCTGGTCCGTTCAATCTCGGATTGTTTTTGGGTTTGGTTGATAAACTCAAGAATCTTGGCTTCGTTTTCTTTTCCTTTGATCAACCGGGGAACCAGCGGATGCTCCGGTGCCAACACCAAGTAACTGACCCCGTACAACGTATCCGGCCGGGTGGTGAAGACCGTGATTTTTTCATCGGACAACTCCGGCACCGTAAACGTGACATGCGCTCCCTCACTGCGTCCGATCCAGTTTCGTTGCATGGCTTTGACCCGTTCCGGCCATTTCGGCAAACGGTCCAGTCCCTCGAGCAAACGGTCTGCATAATCGGTAATCTTGAAAAACCATTGCTCCAGCTCTTTTTTGGTCACTTCCGAATCACAGCGCCAGCATTTGCCGTCTTCCACTTGTTCATTGGCCAATACCGTGCCGCAGGACGGGCACCAGTTGACCATCGCTTTTTTCCGGTAAGCCAGTCCACGTTCATAGAAAAGCAAAAACAACCATTGGTTGAACTTGTAATAATCCGGTAAACAAGTTCCCACATAACGATCCCAATCGTAGGAAGCACCCAAAAGCGATTGTTCGCGGCGAATGCGTTCCATGTTGTTCAGTGTCCATTCCCGCGGATTCACGCCACGCTGGATGGCTGCGTTTTCGGCCGGCAGTCCGAAGGCATCCGCCCCCATCGGGTGCAACACGTTGTAGCCGTTCATTCGCCGGAACCGGGCCACCACATCGCCGATCGAATAAACCCGCGTGTGTCCCATGTGCAACCCTTCCCCCGAAGGATAAGGGAACTGTTCCAGCACATAATATTTCGGTTTGTTTGCACTCTCATCCGTTTGATAAAGATTGGTTTTTCTCCAATGTTCTTGCCATTTGGCTTCAATTTCCCTTGGAGAGTACTCCTTCATGCCTGTATACCTCCATCAATCTGATTTCAAGCGATCGTGTCATTAAAAAAACCTCCCACCCCCAGCATCTTCGGCTAGGGACGAGAGGTTGTTTCCAAATTCCCGCGGTACCACCCTAATTAGTGTTTCAAAAAACACTCCCTCATGGATCCGGTAACGGGGATGAACCGCCAAAAAGTACTGACGTGACCGCGTTCCTCTTTGGAGCAATGAGGCGAGTTCATTTGCTTCCCGGATTGACTCGCACCATCCGTCAACTCTCTGAGCCGGGAGTGGGCAAATTACTACTCCTCATCATCGCTGTCGCATTCAAAAGTTGTTTCTTAAGATTATATGAAAACAAACAGACCCGTGTCAACATTTTTCTCCAATTTCAACGTGGACACACCGCCCGTTTTTCATTCAAACCCAATCTATTGGACATGGACCTGCCTGGCATCGCCCCACAAGCGCTCCAAGCCGTAAAATTCACGATCATCTTTGTGGAAAACATGGACAACCACATCACCGAGATCCATCAGAACCCAACGGGCTTCCTGATAACCTTCCATCCCTTTGAGTTCCACGTTGTTTTCCAATAATTTGTCTTTGATTGCGGTGGCGATCGCTTGAACTTGTGTTTGCGAATTCCCGTGGCAGATCACAAAGTAATCTGCAAAGACGGATAATCCGCGAATATCCAAGACCGTGACATCTTGTGCTTTTTTCTCCTCGGCAGCGGTGGCTGCTAACTGAGCGATTTCCACGACTTTCAAACAGATTCCTCCCTTGAATCCTTTTGGGCAACCTGATCCAGCATATGATTGCGTGCATCAAGTGTAAGCGGATAAACCTTCAGGCCTTTTTCGATCAAAAAGACAATGGTGTTGTCCAGCGATTGAAGCACGGCCAGATCCAGGCTTTTTTCCGCAATCCTCCGGACTTCCTCCACCCCGGGAAATTGCCGGCCCGGCTCAATGTAATCGGCCAGAAAAATGATCTTTTCCATTTTCGACATATCGGGGCGGCCGGAAGTATGGTACCGGATCGCATTCAAGACCGTTTCATCCTCAATCCCGAACCGTTTCCGGGCCACGGCCGCGCCAACGGGGCCATGCCACAATTCTTTGTTGTACAGGAGCAAGTCCTGCCGCTCGTTTTCTTTTAAAATCCACTCGGTCAGTACTTCCCCGGGCCAAAACTTGCAAAAATCATGCAAAATGGCGGCTGCTTCCGTCTTGTGCGGATCCACTCCTTCCCGCCCGGCCAGTTGAACGGCCGTTTCTGCAACACGAAGGGTATGCTCCCACCTTTTTTGAGGCAACTCTTTCTTTGTAGCTTGCTTTAAATACTCAAGATCCATACAACCCTTGCTCCTTTATATATTTGTATACGGAATCGGGGACAAGATAACGAACCGACCGGTTCAGCATGAGGCGTTTGCGTATGATGCTTGAGGAAATATTGGTTTCCACGGCGTCCGGAATCCACATCAATCGTTCTTCGATAAATTCCGGCAACGCATCGTGATCAACCCCGGGGCGTCCAAGACCGATCACATGAACATTTTGTATAATTTCCTTTATTTTATACCATTTTGGTAAATTTTTCACCATGTCCGCCCCCACAAGCAGAAAAAACTCCACATGCGGATTTTGTTTTCTCAGCTCCATGATCGTGTCCACTGTATAGGAAGGGCCGGAGCGCAGCAACTCGATCGGATTGACTTTAAATTGCGGATGCCCCTCGACCGCAAGCTCCACCATTTTTTTCCGCTCCTCGGCCGGGGTGAGCGGTTTCCCTTGCTTGTGCGGGGGCTCGCCCGCAGGAATAAACCAAATTTCATGGAGGGATGCCGCTTCCCGTGCTTGTTCGGCGAGCAACAAGTGCCCGAAATGGACGGGATCAAAAGTGCCTCCAAAAATCCCTACCTTCATTCGCATCATTCATCCTTTAATCTTCTTTTAAGGAATCGGCCAAAACTTGCTTCATCAAGGATACGGGTGCGGGGACGCCTGTCCATTTTTCAAAGGCGATCGCCGCCTGATAAACCAGCATCCCCAATCCTTCATGCACCTTGGCTCCCTGTTGTTTGGCCCCTTTTAACAGCGCGGTCTCCCGCGGATGATAAATCAAATCGCTCACGTATTGACCCTCGTGAAGCCATTCTGTCGGCACCGGTGTTGCATCCCGGTCAGGATGCATGCCCACCGATGTGGTATTGATCACCAAATCGGCTTTTTCAATCACATCTTTTCCCTCTTTTAAGGAAACAGCCCGGGTTTGGGTAAACGAAGCCAAATGGTTCGCCAAAGCTTCCGCTTTTTCCACCGTCCGGTTGGCGACCGAAATTTCGGGAACACCTGCGGTTGCCAAAGCATATCCGACCGCCCGGGCGGCCCCGCCGGCTCCCAAAATCACGGCTTTCAGTTTGGAAAAAGGCAAGTCCCACTCTTCTTTCAGCGACCTTAAATAACCGGGCCCGTCGGTATTATATCCCACCCATTTTCCTTCTTCACACACAACGGTGTTGACCGCGCCGATCGCCAGGGCCGATTCATCGATCTCATCCAAATGTTCCATGATCGCCACTTTGTGAGGGATGGTCACATTCCATCCTTTCACCCCGAGGGCCCGGAATCCATTCACTGCTTCCTTCAACCGTTCCGGCGCCACTTGAAAAGCCAGGTATACATAAGGCAATCCATGGCTCTTTAAGGCCCGGTTCATCATATCCGGCGACTTGGAGTGGCCGACCGGATCCCCGATCAAAGCCAGAAGTCCTGTTTGACTGTCCACTTGGGCTCCCCCTCTGTTTTCTTTATTTATATTATGGACGGACGGGTGCTCACTCCGGTCCCCTCCGGAGCATAAACTTCAACCCACGCCGCATTCTTGCCACAGGCCACCCATCCCAATCCGGGGATGACAATGTCCGTCTTCTCCTCTCCTTTCAAATGGATCACGTGCTTTTTAAGCGGCGGCAAATTGTCCGGATGTTTGGGAGGGGACAGCAATTTTCCGTGATGTTTGTCCCACACTTCATCCGCTTTTTTCAATTTCGTGCGGTGAATGTATAACTGATTGGATAAATAACAAACAAACGACTGTCTGTTTCCCCGGACAAAGTCAAAGCGGACCAATCCGCCGAAAAACAACGTTTGTTGATCATTCAACTGATACACCCGCGGCTTGATCGTTTTGTGGGGAATCACCGATTTCAACTCCCCGGGCTCCACCCATTCGCTCACCCGGTCCTTCCGGACAATCCCCGGGGTGTCGACCAAAAATTTCCCGTCTTCCAACGGGATCCGGATGGCGTCCAGAGTCGTTCCCGGATAAGGAGAGGTAGTGATAATTTCTTTTTCCGTGAGCTTGGCTTTTTTCAAAATTTGATTGATCAGGGTCGATTTTCCCACGTTGGTCGTTCCGATCATGTAGACATCCCGATGGTTTCTGTAAAATTCAATCGCTTCCATCACCTGACGGATGCCAACCCCGGCTTCCGCACTGATCAACACCACATCCACCGGCCGGATCCCCAACTCTTTCGCCGACTGAAAAATCCATTCCCTGAGCCGTTCCCGTTTCACGCTGGGCGGGAATAAATCCACTTTATTGGCTGCAATCAAAACCGGAAGATTTCCGATTCGGCGGGCCAATCCTGGAATCCAACTTCCGGCGAAATCAAACAGATCCACCACCCATACAACAAAGCCTTCACTGCGGGCAATTTCGTCAAGGCGATGAAGATACGCATCCGGATCTTGCTCCACTTTGGCCATTTCCCCGTAATGGCGAATCCGGAAGCAACGTTTGCACAAAACCACTTCCCGCTCCAATGCTTGTTCGGGGATGTATCCCGGCTGATTTGGATCTTCGGTTTGCAGGGCAATTCCGCATCCTTCACAATGTTTCGTTTCTGAATCCAACCATCTGACTCCTTTCTTGTCCGTTTCTGTTCAACTTTTATGAATATCCCAGGGAATCAACCCCTTTTTTTCCAACAAACGAAAGACAAACCGTTCCACCCTCCGGTTGATTCGCGTGAAAAACCCGTCGACTTCGGAAACCGGCACCACCAGGATGGTAAAAAAACCCATCCGGTTTCCGCCCAAAACATCCGTCAACAACTGATCCCCGATCACAACCGTTTCCTGTTTGGAAACCCCCAACTCTTTGAGCGCGCGGCGAAACGCGGAAGAAAACGGCTTTTTGGCCGCATGAATATAAGGGATCCCGAGCGGATCCGCAAATTGGGAAACACGGGTTTTGGTATTATTGGATACGATCATCACTTTTAATCCCATTTGTTGCACTTCTTTCAACCACTCCACCAACTCCGGGGTGGCATCGGGGCGTGTCGATTCCACCAAGGTGTTATCCAAATCCACAATGACTGCCTTGATGTTTCGTTTTTTCAGTGCGGCAAAATCAATCTCATAGATCGATTGAACATACAAATCAGGTATCATTTGTTTCAACAAAGGCTACACCGTCCATTCGAAGCTTATCGGCAAATAATATATCACAGGCACAAAACGGTTTTCAAAAACCCCTCACCGGTTTAAATCGGCTTCTTGCTCTTTCCCGCTTTTCTCCTGCTCCTCCAAAACGGCCAGGAACAAATCGGCATCGGATAAATATTGAAACCACGCAATCACTTCATCCGCTTCTTGATCGATCACATTATAACCTTTATCCTCCAAAAGTTCACCGACCCGTTCAATCATATATCTGGAACGCATACCGATCCTCCTAATTTTTTGCGATTTTCCATTTCGATTTTACTTCGAGTCCCAGGCACATTCAACCAAATCATCGGATAAATCCCTGGTACACCACCCTTACTAATGTTATAATTTTATTTGTATAACAAATCTTTTTACAAAAAATACATTTCATGAGGTTCAGGCGATGAATTGTTCATACTCCTTCAAATTTTTGTGGTTGGGACAATCTTTAGCCAATTTGGCGGATTCGTTTTACATGCTGGCCATTGTCACCCTGATTTACGGAAAGACGGGATCTGCCGCGATATCTGCTTTCATCCCGGTCATTCGCATCATCGCCAAGTTTATCAGTGGCATCATCTCGCCTCTGTTGCTGGAACGTTATCGTCTTCTCCCTTTGCTGATCACTGCCCAAGGGAGCCAGACCCTTTTAATGGGACTGTTGATCCTGAGCATCGATTGGTGGAAGGACTCCGCTTCGTTGACGCTCGTCATTTGGCTGTTTATCATTCTTCTTGCTTTTTTTGACGGATGGACCAACCCGGCAAGAAATTCCCTGGTTCCGCGCCTTGTCACAAAAGAGCAATTGGTGAAAGCCAACGGACTTTTATCCACTTCGGACCAAACCGTCCTGCTTGTCGGCTGGGGAGCCGGGGGGATGTTGATTGAATTGCTGGGGGCCCATCAGGTGCTTTGGCTGACTGCCGTTTGTTTTCTCATTTCCACCCTTTCTTTGTTCTTCATTCATGATCCCCATCGCAAAGAAAGGATTTCGGTCGAAAAAACATCGCACCGGAAAGCGATGAAAGAGGGTTGGCAACTGTTATTCCGTCATCCGGTTCTGAAAAGGCTTGCAGCGATCGATTTTCTCGATTACACTGCTTCATCGGTGTGGATCGGCGCCATCACCCTGACCTTCGTCGACAAAGTGTTGCATGAACAGCATACCTGGTGGGGATTTATCAACAGCAGTTACTTTTTGGGCACGATGATCGGCGGAATGCTGGTGATTCGTTACAGCCAATCCATCGAAAAAAGATTATACAAAATTTTAATATTTTCAGGTTTTGCATCTATCTTGTTCAAACTCATTTTCGGTTTTGTCACGTTCCCGGTCATTTCGCTCATCACCATCTTTTTGCTCGGTTTTCCCTATCAGGCAAAAGGCGTGGCCAAAAAGACGCTGTATCAACTCCACACCACGCTGGACACCATGCCGAAAGTATTTTCGGCGCAGTATGCGTTATGTTGTGTCGCATACGGCACTTCCTGCTTTTTGATGGGCTGGGTTGCCGACCACTTTTCCGTGCAATGGGTTTATGTCATCGCCGCAGTCGCCAGCACCGTTGCCACCGTTGTCTCTTATCCGCTGAAAAAGTTCGAGGCACGAACCATTCCGGTCCGTTCCCAATCAATGACCTGAGAAAAAAGGAGCGGGATTTTCCCCGCTCCTTTTTATTCTCAAACCCTTTCAATTTTTTCCATCTGACAGGGTGCATCCGTCACCGTCCCCGAATCTGTCATTCATTTTCTGCATTTTTTTCAGATGTGTTGTTTCTGTTCTTTGTTTTTTTTTAAGTAATACCACAAAATAAAGGCTGCAGCCATCACCAGGATAATGGTGATCATCACTCCGACTTTTCGGGTCATGGCAAGAAAACGTTCAACCGTTTCCAAACTCCCGTAATTTCCGATAAACAACAAAAGCGTATTCCACGGAAACACACCCAGATAACTCAAAAGCCCGAACCGCCAGACGGAAATGTCGCTGATGCCAGATATATAAGAGATATAATTCCCAAATCCGGTGGGACGTGACAAGGTAATGCTCCATTCTCCGTACTTTTGGAACCAATCCTGGGCTTTTTTCACTTTTTTCTCATCAAATTTCTTCTGGGTTAAATTTCCCAAATATTTCCCGATATAATAAGGAATCAAACTGAACACGACGTAAACGAGACTGTTCAGCGCACTGATCGCCACCAATTGCCACGTACTCACATCCATCAAATACCCGTAAATCAAAACAAAAGTCGCCCCGGGAAACGGAAGTGATGAAGCTTCAATCGCCGTTGCTGCAAAAAGCCCCCATACGCCGCATTTCTCCAAAAAGTCCAATGCCGTTTGCAGCATATCTCCACTCCTCATTGACTATATGTTTCAAAGCCAGCCGCTCTGATTTTTTCTCGACATAAAAAACCGAACCATATCAACAATTTGATTTTATTATAACATACTATAAATGGAAAAAATAAATATGAGGATGACATAAAGCCGGCTTATCTAATGCTTGACGATCTCCGCTTCCACTTCCAACCGCACATTCCCCCGAAGCGCATTGGAAATCATGCAATTCTTCTCAGCCAACTCCACCGCCCGCTCGATTTTTTTCAGCTCTTCATCCGTCGTTCCTTCTTCCAGAATCAATTTCGGGCGATGAATGATCGCTTCAAAGGTGAATTTTTTATCCACATGGACAATGCCTTCGGTTTCCAGCGACAATTTACGAACCGGCATGTTCCCTCTTTCAATCATCGCCGCCAACGTGATGAGATAACAAGTGGCCGCCGCCCCGATCAACATTTCATCCGGATTGGTACCGACACCGGGGCCGTCCATTTCTTTTGGAATGGAAATGGTCTGTTTCAAGTTTCCAGCTTCAATCGTTCCTTGTCCGTTTCGGCCTCCATCCCAGCTTGCCTTTAAATAAAAATGATGTCGTGCCATTTTTCATCACCTGTCTTCTTTATATGAAATCATCTGCCTCAATGGTTCGTTACTTCAGCCTTCCACCTTCATTTGTTAATAAATCCATTTTAACAAGAATCGGAACCAATACCAGTGAACAACCCATGAAAGTCTCACACGATGATGAGGTCTTTGGGGAAGGAAGTCAACAATTCCGCGCCATCTTTGGCAATATAAACATCGTCTTCAATCCGGACCCCGCCGACTCCGGGAACATAAACCCCCGGTTCAACGGTAAACACCATGCCTTCTTTCAGCGGATGGTCATTGTTTCCGTGAAGGGAAGGATATTCATGAACACTGATTCCGAGCCCGTGCCCCAACCGGTGCGTGAAATAAGCCCCATAGCCGGCATCGGAAATCTTTTTCCGGGCGATTTGATCCAGATCGCCCATGCGCACACCGGGCCGTGCTGCATCAATGGCCGCTTGTTGCGCTTCCAGGACAAGCCGGTAAATTTCCCGTTGTTTGGAACCGGCCGATCCAAACGCCACCGTCCGGGTGATGTCCGAACAATATCCGTTCCAGACAACCCCCAGGTCAAACAATACCAAATCCCCTTTTTTCAGGCGGTTCATCCCCGGATTTCCATGCGGCAATGCGGTTTTTTCGCCAAATAACACCATGGTGGGAAAGGACATGGCGGCGACGCCTTTTTGCTTCATGGCCAGTTCAATTTGTGCCACGATGTCCATTTCCGTGCAACCTTCTTTTAAGTGCTCAATCCCGGCTTGCACCGCTTCATCCGCCAAGCGGGCCGCTTCCTTCAAAATCTGCCGCTCCCGCTCATCTTTGACCAAACGCAATTGGTTCAGTGTTTCATCCAAGGAGCAAAACCGGACTTCTTCCGCTAGGGTTTGAAGTTTTTGGGACCTTGCGTAAGAAACCACGTGTTCTTCGATCGCGATGTTCAGACGCTTTTTCAAAGAGCGGCGATTCCACTCCTCACGGATCAATGCCCACGGGTCCTCCGCATCGTCATAGCCGATCACGTGACCGGTCCAACCGGCCTCTCTCGCGGCTTGTTCTTCCATTTTCGGACAAACCAAAAACGATTCCGCTTCTTGAAACACAAATAACCCCAACAATCGTTCATGGGGGTGGCACATAAAGTTGGTGAAATAATATACATTCTCCGACGAATGGACAAAAGCCGCATCGATTTCTCCGGCTTTCAGCCAGTCCGTCAACCGGTCAAGTCGTTGTTGTTGGATCATGTTTTCTCCCTCTTTTTTAATCAAATCATACCACAACCTAACCTTTTCCAACAAATCAACCGTTCAGGGGCCGCCCTGTCATTTGTCAAAAAATTAATGGTTTCGATTGAAAAAATAAGGGAATATATAATATTTATAAAATATTATGATTCATCTTGCTGAGAAGGAGGAGACCTGCCATGAATCAGAACGGATACTTGTGTGAGCATTGCGGCAAAGAGGAAGCCAAATATGAGGCACGTTTTGTTATGGAGGGAAAAAACATTTTGCTTTGCGAACATTGCCTGAAACACTTTGATTCATCCCATTGCCCGCCGGTGTTTCACACCGAAGCCGGTTGGGAGTGGAAAACGCAAAAAAGGGCTTAATCCCCGCGGAATGAAAAAGGGTCTTTCCGGGGAAAAAAGCCCTTTTTCCATGGACTTTTTTAAAAAATCCCCAACCGGCCGATCCGGTAAGCCGCTTCTTGCAGACGTTCTTCCGGTGTCAACAATCCGACCCGGACATACCGGTCTCCTTGCCGCCCAAAGCCCACGCCCGGAGCGACGGCCACATGCGCTTTTTCGATCAAGAGATCGGAAAACGTCTCCGAATCATATCCTTCAGGAACCGGAAACCAGCAAAAGAAGGAACCTTGCGGCGCTTCCACCTTCCAGCCGATTTCCCTCAAATGACGGATAAAGAGGTTCCGCCTCCGTTCATACATCCCGACCAACTCACGCACACAATCCTGCGGCCCCAAAAGCGCTTTGGCCGCCGCTTGTTGAATGCCGCCAAACAGGCTGCAATAAAAATGGTCCTGGATCAGGTTGACGGACCGGATCACTTCTTCATGCCCGACGGCAAAAGCGATTCTCCAGCCGGCCATGTTGTAAGTTTTGCTCATGGTGTAAATTTCGACGCCAACGTCTTTGGCCCCCGGCGTTTGCAAAAAACTGCGTGGTTTCTGCCCGTCAAATCCGATGGCAGAATATGCAAAATCATGAACCACCAAAACATGATGCCGCTTGGCAAAACGCACGGTTTCCTCAAAAAACGCCGCATGGGCCAAAGCGCCCGTCGGATTATTGGGATAATTGAGAAACATCAACTTTGCCCGGTCTGCGCTTTCGGGATCAATCTGTCCGTAATCCGGCAAAAACCCGTTTTCTTTCAAAAGGGGCATCATGTACATCCGGCCGCCGGCCATGGCAATCCCCGACCAATAATCCGGATACCCCGGATCAGGGACCAATGCCACATCCCCCGGATTTAGATAACACTGCGAAATTTCCACCAATCCGGTTTTTCCCCCGAACAACACCGCCACTTCTTTTTCCGGATCCAGCCGGACCCCGTACTCGCGATCATAAAATTGGCTGACGGCTTCTTTTAAAAAAGAAAAACCGTGAAACGGCGGGTATTTATGGTACTTGGGATTTGAAGCCGCTTCTTGCAGTTCCTTGACGATATGTGGAGGTGTGGGTTGATCCGGGCTTCCCTGTCCCAGGTTGATCACATCATGGCCTGCTTCCACCGCCCTCCCCACTTTTCGGACCAGTTTGGCAAAAAATTGTTCCGGCAATCGTTTTAAGGCATCAGCTTGTTCAAATCTCTCCATCCTGACCACATCCCGTCTATTCAAATATTCTTGAAAATATATTGAATTATGTTATATGTTAAAAGAAAATCTGTCAAAGGATCTGGAGGAAAACCATGCAAAAAACCGTTGCCTTGATTCAAATGGACATAGCCTACGGACAGCCCGAAGCCAACCGGAAAAAAGTGGAGGAAAAAATCGCACAGGCGATGGAACAACAACCGGATTTGATCATGCTTCCGGAACTTTGGGACACGGGATACGATTTGACACGGTTGGATGAAATCGCGGATGACCACGGTCAAACCAATAAATCCTTTTTGCAGGGTCTCGCCCGAAAACATCAGGTGTCCGTCATCGGCGGCTCCGTTTCCAACCGGGAAGAAACCGGTACGTACAATACATTGTATGCCTTCGACCCTTCCGGCAAGCAGACGGCGGAATACAAAAAAGTGCATTTATTCCGTCTGATGGAAGAAGAAAAATATCTGAAAGCCGGCAATCAGGAAGGCGTCTTCCAATGGGACGGCTTGCTGTGTGCGGCAGCCATTTGCTACGATATCCGCTTTCCGGAATGGATCCGGAAAATGATGCTCCGTGGCGCCCATGTGTTGTTTGTGCCCGCCGAATGGCCCGAACCACGGCTTTCTCACTGGCGTCACCTCTTAATCAGCCGCGCGGTTGAAAACCAATGTTATGTCGTCGCTTGCAACCGGGCGGGAAAAGATCCAAAAAATACTTTCGCGGGCCATTCCATGGTGGTGGATCCGTGGGGAGAAGTGATTGCCGAAGCCGGAGAAGACGAAGAAATTCTTTTTGCTGACTTGGATTTGTCCCTGGTGCAAAAAGTCCGTTCCACCATCCCTGTCTTCACGGACCGCCGGCCGGAACTCTATGAATAATCCCCGCCGCCCCGTGAGTCTCTTTTTCCAAAAAAGGGACTCATTTCATGAAATCCGCAAAAAGCGCCGGGTGTTTTCCCGCACTTGCCCGGCCACTTTCTCCAACGGCAATCCTTTCAACCGGGCCAGTTCTTCCAAAACCGCCCAAACCATCTGGGGTTCGGTTCGCTTGCCCGCAAACGGCTTTTCAAAAGGCCAGGGACCGTCGGTTTCGGCCATGATCCGCTCCAACGGATAGCTCCGGGCCACTTGACGCGTTTTTTCGTTGTAAAGGAGATCCGGCGTAAAAGATACATAATATCCGGACTTTTCCATCCGTTTTAATGTCTTTGGATCTGTTTTCAGCCAATGAAAATGAACGCGGCGGATGGAAGTTTCCTCCAGCAAGTCACAGATCAGCGGCACATCTTCATGCACCCCGTGCAAAATCACCGGCTTGTCCCACTCATCCGCCCATTTCAACAGTGTTTGCAAGATGTGGAGATACGCCTGTTTGTCAAACGGTTTTCCTTCTTTTTTCCGCTCACGCTCCAGATAATAAGGAAGCCCCGCTTCACCGATGACATCGATCTCCCCGCGGTGGGCATTGAGAAAGGAAAACCACCGGTCGCGGTCAAAACAAGGCGGCTGTTCCGGATGAAATCCGCATGCGGCAAAAACCTTGCCCGGAAATTTTCTCTTCAGTTGCAACGTGCGCCGGCTGGACGGAAGATCCATCGACACCGCGATCATCCCTTCCAACCGGTCGTCGGATAAAAATTGCTTGATTTCCGAATCCTTGTATTTCTCCAAATGAATATGCGCATCCCAATACACTTTTGATTCCTCCGTTTTTTCCCTGGCCCAAACGGCACTTCAACGCGGAAAAAACAGGCGGATCCGTTTTCAGATCCGCCTGTTGGCCAACGTTTTTCCTCCGCCCGCGGCGGCCGGATTAAAAATTAAAATTGTCCGGGTCCGGACCAAACCGGTGATTTTTGTTCAATGCGTCCAGCTTGTCCATATCTTCCTGACTCAACTCAAAGTCAAACACATCTGCATTTTCCCGGATCCGGTGCTCCTTGACCGATTTGGGAATGGTCACGACCCCGTGCTGCAAATCCCAGCGCAATACGATTTGGGCCGGGGTTTTTCCGTATTTTTCCGCCAACTCCTTGATCACATCCACCCGGACCACTTCCCCTTGCATCAGAGGACTCCATGCTTCCAATTGGATGTTTTCCTCATTGCAATAGGCAAGCAGTTCTTTCTGGGTCAAATAGGGATGAAACTCCACTTGGTTCACCACGGGTTTGACTTTGGCATCCGCCAATAAATCTTTCAAGTGATGCACTTGGAAATTGCTGACCCCGATCGCTTTGACCAATCCGTCTTCGTAAAGTTTCTCCAACGCTTTCCAGGTTTCTTTATATTTGCCTTTCACCGGCCAATGGATCAAATAAAGATCAATATATTCCAACCCCAGTTTCTTGCGGCTTTCTTCAAAAGCTTGAAGGGTCGAATCATAACCTTGGTCATCATTCCAAACTTTGGTGGTGATAAACAGGTCTTCTCTCGAAACCCCGGATTCTTTGATGGCTTTTCCGACACCTTCCTCATTTTTATAAACCGCTGCCGTGTCAATCAAGCGATAACCGGTTTGAATTGCCGCTTTGACTGCGTTTTGGACTTCTTCACCGTCTTTGGCTTTCCAAACCCCCAGTCCCAACCGGGGCATTTCCACACCGTTTGCCAGCTTGACCGTGTCTGAAAGCTTTTTGGGGTTTGCCATAATATCCCTCCATCTTTTTTTCGATGCCTTCTCATTTTAGTCAATGAAATATGAACATGCAAACGATCATATGAACGTTTAAAGCGAAAAAAAGACCCACCAGCCGGTGAGTCATCCCTCTTTTTTACAAATGCATCGTATTGTAAAGCATGATCCAAACGGAACCTGCCACCACAACCACCGCAATGAAAACGGCAAACCACATGTTGATAACCTGAAAGAATTTCACTCTTCCTTCGGTGAGATGCATGAAGAAAAGGAGCTGAATCACGAATTGCACGAAGGCCAGAGCAAAAATCACCGTGATTTTGACAGACTCGGAAAACGGCGCCTTGAGCGTCACACCGAGTGCGGCAAAGGTCAAAAGGAGTGACAACAGGAAACCGATGATATGCTGTTTGGGCGAAAGATCATGTTGTTTCATTGTCACATCACTCCCATCAAATAAACCGCCGTAAAGATAAAAATCCACACAACATCAAGGAAATGCCAATAAAGACCGGTGATAAACGCTTTTCTCGTCGTCATGGGCGTAAAACCGCGGCGGGAAATCTGAAGCATGACCGCCAACACCCATACAATCCCCAAGGATACATGCAAACCGTGCGTCCCGAGCAAAGTGAAAAAGGCAGACAAAAAGGCACTGGTTCCGATGGTTGCCCCTTCATTTACATACGCGATAAACTCATGAATCTCCATGTAGAGAAAGCCGAGCCCCAGCAAAAGCGTGACCGTCATCCATGCCATAAATCCCTTCTGCTGATCCTTTCGCATTTCCAACATGGCAAGCCCGCACGTAAAACTGCTTGTCAAAAGAAGGAGCGTTTCCATCATAAATTCTTTGACCTCAAAAAGCTCATGCGAGGACGGGCCGCCCGCCGTCTGATGATGATAAACCATGTACGCGGCAAACAACGTGGCAAACAAAACAATTTCCGCCCCCAGGAAGATCCAGAAGCCGAAAATTTTCATCCGGCCTTCCTCCGTTGAATATTCCAAAGGCATCTTCATTCCCTCCTTCTTCCTTTGATCAACCGGCTCTTAAATCTTTCTCAATTTCTTCTACTTGGATATAATGATCGGCATCATAATCGTTGAACGTGCGCCACAGCATCGATCCGAAGATTCCCAACAAGCCGATGACCACCAAGAGATACCATCCAAAGACAAAACCGAACCCGGCGACAAACATGAACGCCCCGAAGATGACCGGCATTCCGGTATTATTCGGCATATGAATCGGTTGAAGCGGCTCGTCGCTGTCTTTGCGGTTTTCTTTTTTCCGGTACCAGAAGTCATCATGTTTTTTCACCACGGGAATGCGGGCAAAGTTGTAATGCGGAGCCGGTGACGGAATGGACCATTCCAACGTGCGTCCGTTCCACGGATCCCCGGTCGTGTCCCGCTCGCCGTAACGCGCACTGTAGTAAATGTTGTAAGCCAGGATGAGAAAACCGATTCCCATCACGAAAGCGCCCACGGTGCTGATGAAGTTGCCTGCTGTCCAACCCGCTTCAGCCGGATACGTGTAAATGCGCCGCGGCATCGCTTGGAAGCCCAGGATATATTGCGGGAAAAAGCAAAGATGGAAACCGATGAAGAAGGTCCAAAACGACCATTTCCCAAGCCGTTCATCCAACAGATGCCCGAACATCTTCGGCCACCAGTAAGTGAGCCCCGCCATGCATCCGAAGACCGTTCCGCCGATTAATGCATAGTGGAAGTGACTGATCAAAAAGTACGTGTTGTGAAACTGGTAATCCGCCGCTGCCGCCGCCAGCATCACACCGGTGATCCCGGCGATCAGGAAGGTGGGAATAAATCCGGTTGCCCACAACATCGGCGTGGTGAATTCAATCCGTCCTTTGTGCATGGTAAACAGCCAGTTAAAGATTTTCACACCGGTTGGAATGGCAATCAGCATGGTGGTGACAGAAAAGACCGAGTTGATCCAAGGGCCTGAACCCATGGTGAAAAAGTGGTGAACCCACACGAGAAAACTCAAGCCCGTGATCAAAATCATCGACCATACCATGGCGCCATATCCGAACAGCCGTTTTCTGGCAAAGGTCGTGATCACATCCGAGAAGATCCCGAATGCCGGCAAAATCACCAGATACACTTCGGGGTGCCCCCAAATCCAGAACAGGTTGGCCCACATCATCGGCATTCCGCCGCCGTCAATGGTGAAGAAGTGCGTGCCGAACAGCCTGTCCATGCTGAGCATCGCCAAAGCGACGGTCAAAACGGGAAACGCAAAGACAATGATGACGGATGCAATCATCGTCGACCAGGTAAACATCGGCATCTTCATCAGTTTCATTCCCGGTGCGCGCATCTTGATGATCGTGACGATGAAGTTGATCCCGGTCATCAAGGTGCCGATCCCGGAAATTTGAAGTCCCCACAGATAGTAGTTGATTCCGGGGCCTGCGCTTAAATCATTGCCTGCCAGCGGAGTGTAGTTGGTCCATCCGGCATCCGGAGACCCCCCGATGACAAAGGACAGGTTAAAGAGCATGGCTCCGGCAAAAAACAGCCAGAAGCTGACCGCATTCAACACGGGAAACGCAACGTCCCGTGCACCGATCTGAAGCGGAACGATGATATTCATCAAACCGATCAGAAACGGCATGGCCATAAAGATGATCATGATGGTTCCGTGCGTCGTAAAAATCTCGTTATAATGTTGGGCATTGAGAAAATTCATATCGGGCAGGGCCAGTTGGGTCCGCATCAACAGCGCGTCCACCCCGCCCCGGAAAAACATCAACAACGCACAGATCAAATACATAATTCCGATTCTTTTATGATCCACCGTGGTTAACCATTCTTCCCACAGCCAACGCCACTTTTTAAAGTAGGTCAGCACAAACAAAATTCCCAATGTGACAAGAACAATGGATATCTCCGCGATGACAATCATCGGCTCATTGGTAATCAAAAACGGGTCCGGTATCTTAAACTTGAACAGATCCACTTCGTTGGCCCTCCTTTGCTCTAATGGTGGCTTCCATGGCTTCCGTGATGATCAGTGCTTACGGAGCCCTGATGATCCGATCCATGGGCATTCGTTTTTTCTTTTTCTTCCGGGAAAGAAGAGTAGGTTTTCTCCTCCACCAGTCCCGGTTCGAGCAACTGCTGATACTCCGTCTCCGTCATGGCCGGTGCGGATTTTTTCACGCTTTGCACCCATTGATCAAAGTCCGAAGCCTGAACGGATTCCACATCAAAGGTCATATGCGTAAAGCCTTCACCAGAAAAATTGGCGCTTCTCCCCTGATACTTGCCCGGCCGGTCCGCTTCCAGCCACAAAACCATTTCCATATCCGGCATCGTGTACTCTTGTCCGCCCAATTCAGGGATCCAGAAAGAGTTCATGGGCCCGACCGCATTCAATTGAAATTTGACCGGCACCCCGGCTGGAATCTTCAAATGGTTGACAGTGGCAATCCCTTGTTCCGGATATTTGAAAATCCATTTCCAGTCGGCCGATGTCACCTCGATCACCATCGGTTCCTTGTGAGGACTCGGGGAAGTTTCCAGATCAAACGTGGTCTTCACCGTGGGTATTGCCAGCAAGGCGACAATTACCACCGGGATCAAGGTCCAGACCACTTCAAGCTTGCGGCTCCCCTCAATATCCGGCGGCTCATAGCCTTCGTTTTCCGGCTTTGCTCTGTATTTCACAATCATGTACACAAATAAGATGGAAACCGCGACGAAAATAACCATCATCAAAATCACAGACCACAAAATCAAATCATACTGCTTCTGTGCCACGGGACCTTGCGGATTCAAAATGCCTGTTTTCATTGAACAGCCCGTCAACAGAAACAGGAACAATCCCGTCAGCGGCATCCATCGCAGCAGGCGCTTTTTGTTCATTGCTGATACCCCATCCTTCCTTACGTAGTTGAAAAATCATCGCCTGAATATCAATAGAAAGAATATATTTGCAAAAATGGATAAAAATAGTAAACTATCACAATAATTGCTTACGGTTTTTACTAGAGACATTGTATAGAAAAAAATGTGCAATTGATCACATGAAATATGACATTTCCGTAAAACTTTTTAAAAATACCAGGAAAATAATGGTTATCGCATAAATTTTTCGTTTTTCGATCCGGTTTTGCCGGTTGGCGTTTATATTTCTATAAAAATTGCTTATCTTCATTCTCCTTTTCTTTTTCCATGCCGACCGCTACAATAGGGATAAATTGACGGAAGGAGCTGACACGAGCAAATGGACAAGAAAAAGCCGCTGCTTCAAATCTTCCTTCTGCTCTTCCTGGCCGTCCTGACCGTTTATGCCATCTGGTCTTTCAGGGATTCCCCCTCAAAATCCCGAGCCCCGCAAAACATGACCGTCGAAGAATATATTGCGTCCCACGCGCTTCCCAAACAATCCCAAGCGCCGGACTTTGAGCTGCCCGGAATTGCTCAAGAGACGGTCCGGTTTTCCAAGGACTCCGGCAAACCCGCGATCATCAACTTTTGGGCGACCTGGTGCGAAAACTGCAAACGCGAGATGCCCTTGTTGGAGAAGGTTTACCAAACCAAACGGGATCAAGTCCAAATCATCATGGTTCACACCACGCATCTGGACCGGAAAGAAGCAGCGCAACAATACATCAAACAGTATGGCTACACCTTTCCGGCAGGGCTGGATACGGATGGTCGGGTTTCCGATCTTTATCGCGTGTCGGCATTGCCTCAAACGTTTTTCATCGACAAAAACGGGCGCATCATCCACCACCAAATCGGCGAACTCACCCAAGCCGTGTTGGATCAACAACTTTCCAGATTGACCGGATCATAAAACACAATAAGCGGGATCTCCGTGGCCGGAAGACCCCGCTTCCATTCGGTCTCAAAACCGAAATATACAAACAAAGAGATAAAAAATTAAGATTAGTAAATATTTTTATCTAATTCCCATAATTCATTGCATCAAACACCTTCTATTTCATATACTTGTACTAGATACCTGTGAATCATCGTTCACCAAACGCCCCCGACGGATCAGCGGGTTTGTATTCAGAAGATCGGAGGAAGATCAAGGTGAAACGTAATATTGTTTTGAAGTTGGATAACAACGCCAAACAGATTTTGTTGCATGCTTTAAAGAAACATAAGACTTTGCGAAAGGTGGAGTTGAAACGAAACCCGGACAACAGCTGTCCTTCCCTTTATTTCGATGAAGCGAAGATTTTGGAAGATTTGGCAAATCAAGTGATTGAACAGTGGAATCAAGCATTGCCCAGCATCCCTTCCACCCCTCGCAAATGACCGGTTTAAGGCGACGTGTTGCCGCATGACACCGCCCGGTTCAAAACATAAGCCCCTCCGTTTCGGTCCGGCAAAGGGAATCGGTTCAGGATTCCCTTCGCCTTTCCCTTTATCATTTTCCCGTAATCAGATAATGGTAGGGAAGACGCTTCATCAGTTTGGCCATCCCCAAAGAAAGAAGCGTCACGACAAACAGCATGATGAAAAACTCCGTCCAGGAGGCGGCGGGGAACAGCTTGGAACTGATTTGGCTCCATAAGTTTAACAACATCGGATGAATCAAATACAGGCCAAACGAATATTTCCCCAACGTATACAGCCAGGAAAACTTCCACTTGCAAAACATCTGATACAACAGCATCAGCGTGCAAATCGAATAAGCAAAAACGGAATAATTAAAGAAGCCGGTGTGTTTGCGGACGAATCCCTCGATCATCATCGCAACGGCCGACGCCAGATAAAAGAGGACCGTCGCCGGAAAAGGGATTTTTTTGACATATTGGAAAAGCCGGTCGGCATGTCTTCCAATCCAGCCACCCAGACAAAAATAAAATAACCATACCGGAAAGTAATACATGGCATTTTGGTAATAGGACTCCAGCCACGGCAACTTGTCCACCACTTCCCACCAAGTCATGCTCCCGGCAATCACGTTCACAAGCAGTGAGAAGGCAACCACCGTAATGCCTCCAAACTTGCGGAATGCCCAGATCAAAACGGGAAGCAACACATAAAATTGAACCATGACCACCAGGAAATACAAGTGATAATAAGCGCCTCCCGTAAAAATCGCTTCAATGCTTTTGATTCCCGGACCGGGTGCGGTCTCCGGATGAACCATTTTTCCGTAAATCAGATAGATGACCGACCAGATCAGATAGGGAATCAGGATATACATGGTACGCTTTTTAAAGAAACTTTTGACCGGAAACGGTTCATTGTCATAGTACCGGTAGAACAAAAACAAGCCGGAGATCATAAAGAAAACCGGAACGCAGAACCTGCCCAACTGATTGATGACAAAAAACACGCCCCCGTCTGTCAATTGATGAAATGAACGCATGCTAAAAGCGGTTACATGAATCAAAATCACGGCCAAAATGGCGACGCCTTTCATGTAATCCGCTTCTTCAATTCTTTTTTTCATCCCGATCCTCCTCTTGCTGCAAAACATTTCCCCAATCCTTGAGACACAGCATTTTCTCTGTATAAACAAAAAATGATCCCTAAAAGGGACCATTTTATTTTCATTTCCAGCATAACATATTTTCCTTCATCGATTAACAGACAGAAAAATTTGTCCATAAGTTTTTAATATTCACTCAAAATCTTTTCCATCCCTGAAAATCTTTTTCTCAATCATTAACCTTTGACGAACAGAAATATTTCCTTTAAAATTTCTAAATGTAATATTCGATGTTTTTTTATATAATTGTTTCAAAATTTTAACGACAGGCCTTTTTTGTTTCCTGCTGGATTCTTATTTTTTTCCAAAGTATTTCACTTAATCAATCAACCAGACAGGCGATCAGGCAACATACAAGGAGGGATCACCACATGGAAGCAGCAGTGAAAATCGAAGAAACCGTTCGGGAACCGGCATCTGCAAAAAAACATCCTCCCGGACTCAAATTGCTTTTTTTCACGGAAATGTGGGAACGATTCAGTTACTATGGATTGCGGAGTTTGTTGATTTTGTATTTAACCGCCAGTCTGGTCAGCGGCGGTTTGGGATTTGATCCGGCAACCGCATCGATGATTTACGGCTTTTACACCGGCGCTTGTTATTTCACACCGCTTGCCGGTGGCTGGCTGACCGACCATTTCATCGGAAAACGCCTGGCCATCACCATCGGTGGTATCACCATGGCGCTCGGCAACCTGGTCCTGTTTATCAATCAGAGTCAGGCGGCACTGTATATCGGACTGGCGCTGATCATCCTGGGGAACGGTTTCTTTAAACCCAATATCTCCACCCTCTTGGGCGAACTTTACAGCGAACAAGACAAACGACGCGATGCAGCGTTTACGATCTTTTACATGGGCATCAACCTGGGTGCCTTGTTTGCCCCGCTCATTTGCGGTTTTTTGGCCGAGGATTTCTTTAAAACCACCGTCAACGGAGTGGTGCAATACGGCTTTAAATACGCCTTTCTCGCCGCTGCCATCGGAATGATTGCGGGACAATTGGCCTTTAACCTTTTGGGAAAACGCTATTTGGGAAACATCGGGATGAAACCGGCCGGCAAGAAAACGGCCGCCAATCCCAAAGCCAACGAACCATTGACCCAAAAGGAAAAACAACGGACGCTGGCCATCGTCCTCATCACTTGTTTTGTCGTCTTTTTCTGGGCCGGTTTTGAACAAGCGGGAAGCTCCATGACGCTTTACACCCGGGACTTTATCGACCGGACCCTCTTCGGATGGGAAATTCCCATCTCCTGGTTCCAATCGGTCAACCCGTTGTTTATCATTCTGCTGGCCCCCTTGGTTTCCATGATGTGGACCAAACTGGCCAACTCCAAACGGGGAGATTTGCCCGTTCCCATCAAAATGGGGCTGGGAATGGTTCTTTTGGGCACAGGATTTTTGATTCTGATGGCCGCTGTGCTTCAAACCGGCAGTGATGCGGAACACATCACGGTCAAAGCCAACCTGTTGTTTATTGTGTTCACTTATTTGTTCCATACCTTGGGAGAACTTTTCTTGTCTCCGATCGGGCTTTCCCTGGTCAGCCGCATTGCGCCGGTCAAACTGGCTTCCCTTCTCATGGGAGTCTGGCTGGCCAGCACCGGGGTGGCCAATATCTTGGGCGGCCAAATCGCCGCACTGACCACATCGCTCGGCTTTTTGGAGATTTTTGCCGTCATCGGAGGACTGGCCATCTTCTTCGGCCTCTTGTTGATTTCCATCAACCGCATTCTGGTGCGGATGATGGACTGACCGGAAAAAAAGAGGGAACCCAAGTTCCCTCCTTTTTTATCCGCCTTTTAAAATCATGACCGTTAATATCGAACCGGCAATCACCAACAGAACCGGAGCGCGAAAAGCCGCCAACAGGGCAGCGACCAGTCCGCCGATCAGGCCGGTGGAAGGATTTCCGGCATCCACACTTAAGATCCCGGGAAAAATCAAAGCTCCCAGCGCGGCATAAGGAATAAAGCCCAACCAGTCATTCACCCGTTTGGGAAAAGAAAAGCGCCCGATGATGAAAACCGGCAACCATCTCGGAATCAAAGTCACCACAGCCATGCCAAGGATGATCAAAAATTCATTCAACTTTCTCCCCCCGTTTCAGCACCAAACCGGCCAAGCTTCCCAATACGGTTGCCAACACGATGGACCAACCGCTGCTGAAAAACCGGCTGAACAGGTAACAAAGAATCATGGAAAGAACACTGATCAATCCGGTTCTCCAGTTCTTCCGCACGGATGGCACCAACAACCCGATGAACATGGCATATAAAGCAATGGACATGCTTTCCCCGATGACCGGAGGAATAAAATCCCCGAGGAGCGCGCCCAACAGGGTGCCAAAAATCCACGATCCATAGGCGGTAAGCATCAAGCCCGCCAAAAACCCGGGACCGGCTTTTTCTTTATGAAAAGAGGCCAAACTGAATGTTTCATCCGTGATCCAAGAAGACAAAACCCATTTCCATTGATTCGAAACGGAATTCAATCCGTTCATCAGTGACAAACTCATGATAAAATGCCTGAAATTTAAAATAAAAGTTGCCAAAATGATCTCCATTGCCCCCACACCGCCTGCCAACATCGACACGGCCATAAATTGGCTGGCTCCGGCATAAACCATGACACTCATCAGCACCGTGTGATAAAGAGACAGATCCGATTGGGTGGAAATCAGACCGAAAGCAACCGCCACCGGGAGATAACCGATGACGATGGGAACGGACTTGAAGACTCCCTCCGCAAAATCCCGTTTGATTCCCCGCCATGCTACATGCCTCTGATGATTGATCATCTGCTTGTCCAATCCTTTCAATCTGTTTCCATGAAAGTTTTATTATTAGTATATTATAAGATGATATCGAAAAACAGAATTCCATTTGGATCCACACAGGACCATGCCCCAGCCGGTCTGTTGAGCCGCCGGATCCAAATCATTTTTTCATCATGTGATGAATCTCACAAAACCATCAGCTTTTTCATGATAAAATAAAATGTTCACCATCACTGCAAAGAAAGGAGAAGCATTCTTGAACCGGATCATGTTGTTTCTTCATCTCCTGGGAGCCGTCGGCATGGGCTTCTATTTATTGCTGCCCTTCTTTTTGCGCAAGACGTGGTTGCAAAGCCGGGGGGTTCTGCAAGTTTATTACTGGATGAACTTCACCGTCCAATGGATTTTGGTGGCTCAATTCATCACGGGACTCATCATGTATCTTCAAGGGAATTATCCGGTATTGTGGATCATCCTTGTGGCCGTTGTGTTTACCGGTGTGGGCGCATTTGGCGGGATGTTCGGATATTATTGCCGGAAAGTTCCCCCGTCCTTTGAAGAGGACCAAACCGGTTGGCTGAAAAAAGTGCGCATGCATGCCATCCTGACCTCTCTTTGCATGTATCTGATCATCGTGTTGATGAAATTCCCATATGGTTGGTAACATAACAGCCTCCTTGGCCCCGGGCTTGCACCCGGAACACAAAGGAGGCTTTTTTCACCGGCCGGATCTGCCGGCTTCTTCCGGCATCACCGGGCGGTCCAAGTGATATAAACGGCGGTAACGCGGCAAACAGGCAAGCAATTCTTCATGCGGACCGATCATTTCAATCCTTCCGTTTTCAATAAAGACCACTTCATCCATTTTTTCCACTCCCGTCAAATGGTGCGTGATCCAGATCAGGGTTTTTCCGGCGGCAACCTGAAAAATCGTCGCCAGCAAATCCCGTTCCGTCCGGGGATCCAGTCCCACCGTCGGCTCATCCAAAATCATCACGGGCGTGTTTTGCAACAAAATCCGGGCCAATGCAATCCGTTGCCGTTCCCCGCCTGAAAACCGCTCTCCCGTTTCCAGCATCGGGGTGTCATACCCCAAAGGCAGGGATTCGATCAGTGCATCCAGCCGGACTTGCCGGGCCACCTGGCGGACTTCTTCGTCCGTCGCATCCGGTTTGCCCAGCCGGATATTATTGGCCACGGTGGTGTCAAACAAATGCGGCCGCTGGTTTAAAACGGAAATCACTTTTGAAATCTCCCCGCCGAACCGGACGGCCTCCACCCCATTGATGGTCACTTGTCCACGGTCGGGGGCCAACACGCCTTGGATCAGTTTGATGAGGGTCGACTTCCCGGCTCCGCTCCGTCCGATTAACGCCACTTTTTTCCCGTGGGGAATATCCAGGGAAATGTTGTCCACGCTCCATTCATCAGCGCCTTCATACCGATGGCTCACCTTTTTCAACCGGATATCCGCTTTTTGTTTCGCCTTTTGCAACTGTTCTTCCGCAACACCCGGTTCGGTTGATGGAACGACTCCGGATCTTTCAAAACGGTGAATCCGCTTCAGCGAATGGCGGTATTGCGGAATTTTTTCCACGGCTTCGGACACCGGAAGAAACACATCCATCAACGGAAAGACAATCAATGTAAACGCGGCAATCATGGGGGCGGCCAGTTGGCCGTTTTGTGTTTGTCCGCCGGCCCAAGAAACCATGAAAATCACCAGAATTCCGAGCATGCATTGTCCGGCCAGCGTTCTCCACCGCTTCCAGCGCTTTAACCTTCTCTCCTCACCGGCCAACCGGGCTTCATCCGCCTCATGCGATGCGATCAATTCCGCCGTACGCCCGCTGATCACCCAGTCCGAAAGCCCCATGACCGCATCCGTCCACTTCCGGTACAAACGGTTCCGGCTTTTTCGCATGCGTCGCTGCCTCACCTGTGTCATCCAAAGCGAGACAAGCGGCAAAAGAACCACCAGGAAAAACAGATACAAAGCCATCCAAAGGGCAAACGAAAGGTCGAACGTTCCCAAGGCCGCAACGGCCAACCCGTAAATCACCACCGCGGTCACCGTCGGGAAAATCGTCCTCACATACACATCCTGCAATTGTTCGATGTCGTCGGCAAGCGTGCCCAACATATCCCCCGTCCGGTAACGGGAGCGAAGGAAGAGTGCCTGCGGTTCCAAGATCCGGTACAAACGGACACGCATCTTGGCCAATATGCGCAACACCATCTCATGGCTGATCAACCGCTCCGCATAATGGAGCACCGCCCGCCCGATCCCAAACGTCCGGACCAAGACGATCGGCACATAAACCATGAGAATGTTTTCCGGACGAAGCGCCGATTTGGAAATCAAAAAACCAGAAGTAAACATCAGGGCCGCCGCACAACCGGCCGTCAAAATCCCCAATCCAATGACCAGCAAAAACCGCAGGCGGTGAGACCGGAGATAAACGAAAATCCATTGTTCCTTTTTCATGCCAATCCTTCCTTTTGCGCTTGAAACAGCTGATAATACAAGCCTTTTTGCGCCAGCAGCTCCTCATGGGTTCCGGTTTCAACCACTTTCCCCTTGTCCAGCACCAACACCACATCCATGTGCGGCATCCAGTGCAACCGGTGCGTGGCCAGGAAGACGAGTTTGTTTTCAAACAAACGAAGCATCGTTTCTTTCAGTTCATACTCGGTCTCCACGTCTAAATGCGCCGTCGGTTCATCCAACAGCACCACGGGGCGGTCGCATAAAAAAGCCCGGGCCAGCGCCACCCGCTGTTCCTGGCCGCCGCTTAACGATCTGCCGCCGTTTCCGACGATTTGATCCAATCCGCCGGGCAATGTTTGAATCAGTTTGGTGAGGCCGGCGGACGCCGCTGCTTTTTCCACTTCTTCCCGGGTGGCGTCCGGCTTGTAAAACCGGATGTTGTCTTCCAAAGAGGCACTGAACAAATACGGATGTTGCGGGATGTACGTCGTTTGCCCGCGCCATCTTTCTTCCATCAAAGACGAGAGCTTTATTCCGTTGATGCAAACCGAACCGGACTCCGGCCGCTTAAAGCCGGCCAGCACATCAATCAATGTCGATTTGCCGGCTCCGCTCTCCCCGACGATCCCCACCTTTTTCAGCCCCCGGATCGCAAACGACACCTTTTTTAAAGAAGCCGTTCCTTTTTCTTCATGGCGAACCACAAGCGAAGTAAGCGACAAGGTGCTTTCCCCGTCCCAGGCAAACGAAGCAGGGAGCATGGCGGTGACGGGTTCTCCTTTTTGCCCGATGATCCGGAAAATCGCTTCTCCCGCTTCTTTCCCGTCCAATGTGGCGTGGTAATCCGCTCCCACCATCCGGACCGGCAAGAAATACTCCGGCGCCAAAATCAGAATGGCAAGTGCCGTTGCCAACGGCATGTGTCCTTTGATCAGTTGCAGCCCCAGATGCACTGCCACCGAGGCCACGGAAAGCATGGTGAAAAACTCCAGCGCAAACGAGGACAAGAAAGCAACGCGCAGGGTGCGCATGGTGGCTTCCCGGTACTGGTTGCTCACCCTTTCCATCGTGTGGCCGTGCGCCCGGCTCCGCCCGAGGAATTTCAATGTTTCCAGCCCGCGCAGCGAATCGACAAAATGATTGGATAAAACCCGAAACGAGGCCAGCTGTTTTTCTGTATGCTTTTGCGCCGCCAAACCGACCAGAATCAAAAACACGATTAAGACGGGCAGGGTCACGGTCAAAATCAGACCGGAGGTCACATCCAGCGTGTACACATAAACCAGCAGGAGGGCCGGAGTCACGGCAACGGAAATCATACGGGGGAAAAACAGTTCCAAATACGTGCGAAATTGCGTGACGCCTTCCAACACCAGCGTCACCAGGTTCCCCGTCCCTTCCCGTTTGGCAAAGCGCGGTCCGTTTTGCACCAGCTTTTTCAGGAGTTGTTTTCGCACCCCGGCACCCGTCCGCTCCGCAAAGCGGGAGGCTTCTTGATCCGTCAGAAACTGCATCCCGTGGCGCAGAAGGAAAAACAACAAAAACAGTCCCATGGCACCGGCGTGTTCAACCGGCGGCTCCCCGGCAAACAACGACGAAATCACACCGGAAAGCCACTTCGCCGCCAGGATGATCGCGACACTTTGAATGACGGTCATGATGAAAAGCTTCAAGAGGAAGCCCTTCACCCCTTGAAGCTTCAACCAACTGCGGTTCATCAATATTCCAAGTGCTCCTTTTCAGACAATCTTTTGCGGAAAATGTAGTAGTTCCAAATTTGGTACCCCAACACAAAAGGCAACAGCGTCAAAGCCACGATCGTCATCACTTTCAGCGAATACGGCCCCGAAGCCGCGTTATAAACCGTCAGGTTATAAGCTTGGTCGATGGAACTGATCATCACACGGGGGAACATGCCCGTAAAGACCGAGGCAATCGCGAGGGTGATCACCGTGCCCATCATGCCGAAAGCCCAGCCGTCTTTTTTCTTTGAAATCATCGCTCCGGACACCAGGAAAGCCACCGTTCCCAACAGGAACGTCACGGTCAAAATGTTCCCGCGCACGTTAAACAAATCGGTTTTCAGGAAAGTCATGGCCCCAAACGCCACCAGCAGCACGGCCAGCGGAACCAACAGGCGTTTGGCCAATTTCCTTGCCCGTTCCCGTAAATCCCCCGTCGTCTTCAGCGTGGCAAACAGGAGCCCGTGCACGAGGCATAAAACAGTAACCGTCACGCCGCCGGTCACGGTGTACAAGTTTACCATGTCAAACAGCCCGGCATTCAATTCCATTTGACGGTCCACGGGCAACCCCTGGATCAAACCGGCAAACAAAACCCCGAACAAAAACGGCGGCAACAAACTCCCCCAAAAAATCACTTCATCCCAAGTCTTTTTCCACTTTTCGCTGCTTACTTTTCCGCGGAACTCAAAGGAAACGCCCCGTCCGATCAAAGCCAGAAGCACAATCACCAGCGGCAAATAATAACCGCTGAAGAGCGTGGCATACCAGTGCGGAAATGCGGCAAACATCGCACCGCCGGCAGTCAGGAGCCACACCTCATTCGCATCCCAGAACGGGCCGATGGCGTTGATCAAAACCCGGCGTTCTCCATCCGTCCGGGCCAGAAACTTCGTCGACATCCCGATCCCAAAGTCAAATCCCTCCAAAAAGAAGAACCCGACAAAGAGCACGGCCACCAACACAAACCACAATTCATTGAGATACAGCATGGCGTTGTCCCCCCATTTCAAACGGGTCTTCCGACCGGACATCCTCTTCTACGGCTGCATACGGTCCTTTTTTAATGACCCGGACAAACAAGTAAGCCATCACCATCGCCAAGATCGTGTAAATCGCCGTGAAAGCGGTGAGCGAAAACAGCACTTCCCCTGCCGTCACGCCCGGCGAAACACTGTCTGCGGTGGTCATGTGCCCGAAAACCGTCCACGGCTGGCGGCCGATCTCGGTCATGATCCATCCCGAAGTATTGGCGATATGCGGAAGCGAAATGGCAAAGACCATGATACGGTAAAACCACGGTTTCACATCCGGCAGTTTTTTGCGCAAAACCAAGTAAGTTCCGTACATTCCCAACAGGATCATCGCCACGCCGGCCCCCACCATGATCCGGAAGCTCCAGAACGTGGTTCTCACCGGCGGAATATAATCTCCCTCTCCATACGTCTGCTCATATTTTTGCTGCAGTTCCTTTATGCCCTCCACCGAGCCGGAGAACTTGCTGTAAGTCAAATAGCTGAGCAGATACGGAATTTTAAATTCATATTTATTCTCCATCGTTTCCGGATTGATGACGGCAAAAACCGTCCACGGCGCAGGATCTTCACTGGTCTCCCACAACCCTTCACTGGCCGCCATTTTCATGGGCTGGGTATGCATCAGGTACTGCGCTTGCTGATGTCCGAATATTGCCACCAGGAAAGATGAGATGAGTGCAACGACAATTCCGATGTGAAAAGATTTTTTAAAGAATGGGACATCTTGTTTTTTAAGCAGTTTGTAAGCACTGACCCCGGTCACCAAAAACGCCCCGGTTGCCAACGCCCCGAGCACCGTGTGCGGGAACTCCACCCACAATTGCCCGTTTGTGATCAGGGCGAGAAAATCGTTCATTTCAGCGCGGCCTTGATTGATGGTAAACCCGACCGGATGTTGCATGAACGAGTTGGCCGCCAAAATCCAAAACGCCGACAGCGTCGTCCCGATAAACACCAGCCAGATGCAAGCCAAATGCAACTTCTTGGACAGCCGGTCCCAACCAAAAATCCAAAGCCCGATAAACGTCGACTCCATAAAGAAAGCCAACAACGCTTCAATGGCAAGTGGCGCACCAAACACATCCCCGACAAACCGGGAGTAATCCGACCAGTTCATCCCAAACTGAAACTCCTGGATGATCCCGGTCACCACACCGACGGCAAAATTGATCAAAAACAGCTTTCCCCAAAACTTTGCCATTTTTTTGTACTCTTCTTTGCCTTTGACAACGTACATCGTCTCCATCACGGCAATCAAAAACACCAAACCGATGGACAATGGCACAAAGATAAAGTGATAAATCGTCGTCACGGCAAATTGAATTCGTGACAAAGTGAGCAAATCCATTTGCTTCTCTCCACCTTTCCCGCCAATTTGCCAATCACGTTGGCTTTAATCCTTCTCACCTTTATTATGGCATGAAGCGCTGCCAATTTTTGCGGGCGAGTATGGCTTTTTTGTGAAAAAAATCACATAATCACCCAAAGAATAAATCCAGTTTTACAGCCCGGAATTCAAGTGAATATCCTGATTTGAAATCATACATCCCCCATAATCCTTTTCCGGATGAAAACGCACGAGAATGATCATTCATTAACAAAATGAAATATCAGGAAAGCGAAAGAACAACATAGAAAAAACCTTCTCATCACCGGAGAAGGTGGAAACCGTTTCTCTGCTTCATATTCCGGTCATAGGTTCTCATGGACATCACGTTTATCGGTGTCCACCACGTAAACGATCGGCAGCAAATCTCGAGTTTTGAATCCCTTACAGGAAATATTTCTTAGTTACGTATACAAAACAGTCCGTATGCACAAGTATACTTATTTTCAATCTTTACAATGGGGAAACACACAAAAGAGATATAATATTTTTGATATTTAATCTCTTTCTCGTCTCAAAACATTGCTATTTTTTTACTCAGGAAATTAGCTATCTGGACTAAGTCATGGTAAAATAGACCAGAACTTATTTCTTTATTGTTTTCTTTTATTATGATTTCGCCTGAAGGAATTTTAATATATAATTCTCTGCTTTGTTCAACTGAGCTTTTTTCCTTTTCAATAAACAATTCCTCGGCTCTTGCAGCAGCAACTGACTGTTTGGCCTCAACAATACTATTTTTCGCTTCTTGCTTCTCCTTTTCGGAAGTAGAACAATCCACTCCTGTGTGATCTTCTTCTCTATTTTCACTCAGATTGTTTTTCAGCAATGACTTCAATGGTCTCTGTTTTGCCAACATTTTTTCGATTTTTGCTTTTGTACCGGGGTGATTCGTTGTACCAATAGTGATAGAAAGTAGATTTTCTTCCCTCAAGTCAAAAGGATCCTCATTTACATGAATAACAGCCGTATTACGATCATCTCCCGCAATAACACGATGCATCATACAGAGGGGGGAGTCGCTTGTTTTTCCGGATTTTGTATTTATAATACAAAATTTGCCGCCAGGCCGATGGACCCTCCATCTCCCTGGAAAAGCGTCAATTTTTTCAAAATTGTGAGTATCAATGTACACGAACTTTTTTTCGTCGTGATAATAGCAAACAATTTCAGTCAGTCCACACTCTAAATGACGATACTCATTTTCCATTTTTTTACTCCTCCTTTATCTATGTTTATACACCATCCTGATTTGGAAATCCTTCAAAACAATGGAGATTTTACTTTACAAATATTCAGACTGACAGATGCATAATCCAACCACATTGTAGATACAATGTGTATACAAGACATCCCGGAGGTGATAAAATGAAAGAGAAAGAATATCAAGGAGGAATCCTGAGGATGACGACACAAGTCCGGAAATGGGGAAACAGCTTGGCCATTCGGATCCCCAGTCATATTGCCGAGATGCTGTCCATCAAGCAAGGCTCCGAATTGGAAATGAAAGTGGAAAACCAAGAGATCAAGTTGGTTCCAAAGAAGAAAAAACCCACATTGGATGAACTTCTGGCCAAAGTCACGCCGGAAAACCGCCATGAAGAAATTCAGCTTGGAACCGAAGGGAATGAGCTCATTTAATGGCCGTACCGGATCGTGGGGATCTTGTTTATGTCAGCTTCCATCCGCAAGCCGGGCATGAACAGGCCGGAAGACGCCCCGCCATTGTCTTATCCCCCCAATCATTCAACGCAGTGACCAAATTCGCTGTGGTCTGCCCCATTACCAGCAAAGAAAAAGGCTACCCGTTTGAAGTGAAATTGCCCGACGGTCTGCCCATTCAAGGCGTCATTCTGGCGGACCAAGTCAAAAGCCTGGATTGGCGGGCACGGCAATTTATGATCAAAGGCCGGGCACCCGAAAACGTGGTTGCCGATTGCATTGAATTAATCCATACGTTTTTGTCATAACCGGTAAGAAAAGCCTGTTCTTTTTCTCTCAAGCCAATTTAACAAATGAAATTATCGCGAGACGATCTCAAGGATGGTCTCTTATTTTTTGGCTAAAAAACCGGTTGAAATGCTCCCCCGGGTTGTTTACAACTGCACCTCTGTTTCAAGCAGGAAAAGAACATGACGGATCGAATATTCTCTCCGATATAACAACATTTCATTTTAAATATAGAAGGAGATGACGCTGATGAAAAAGAATTTTGGTTGGAATGTCAAAGCAAAACCGCTGCCCAAACAGAATTATTTCACCCGATCGGATTTAAACCCGCGGGGATGGGTGAATGCCAAAAAGGGCGAAAATTTGACCGGCTGGACTAATCATGAGAACTGGAATGGGTCTCCTTGGTTAAAGGAACGGTAATTCTTTGATATGGTAATAGAGGGAAGAATATTTATACATATGAGGTGATCTTTGATATGCCCTCTGTAACCAGTATGAGGAATGCGATGTTATGGGAGAATGAGACATGGCAACGGAAACACACAAAGGAAATCGCCGCGCTCCGGGAACGGGACCCTTCCCGCTTTACCAAAATCAAGGGCGAATTTTACTGTTTCGGTTGCTGGAAGCGCTACATCCAAGAGCACGCAACGCCGCCTTCGCGCTCAGAGCTTCCCAAAGTGAGCCATTATCACTTTAAAAAAAGCAAAGAACATCATTTCCGGCTCCGCCCCAATCAAAAACACATCCCCGGATGCGTTTTCCGGGACGCCGGCTATCTTCGCGAAGTGGCCCAAAGGCACGGATTAACCGTTCTCCATGATCAAGTGATTTGTCTGCCGGACTTGGAAAAAAGCCTGCGTTTGGACACACCGGCCCGTTCCCCGGAATCCAAACCGGCTGCCGGCAAAACTGATAGACGGTCTTTTCTGTTTCAAGAACTGTTTGACGGGATGCAGGACGATTGGGTTCACCAACGGGTTCAAGCGGACGGAAAAACCACCGATTTGGGGCAAATCTTGTACTCTCATGAATCGGCACACCAGGCAACCGGCCAATCCGCCATCATCACCGGTGTGGTGCAAAACCTCTCGTTGAACCGGCACCACGGCGTGGAACTGACTTTGGGTCCTGAAGGGAATTTCAAGGTCACGGTTTCCCCGGGGCACCTGTATGACCGGGATTTCCTCTCCCCGCTTTTGGGAAGAAAAATTGCGATCTACGGCAAGGTAACCCAAACAGAAGCTCAGCCTCCCGGAATGGAACTGATCTCCATGGAGAAGCAATTGGTTTTTTTGGATCTGGACGAAAAACCTTTTCCCGCGTTTGATCTTCCGAAGATCAAAGATCAACGCTTGCACGACACCATCCATCAGGTGCTGTCCCGTTACCACGCCCAACCGCTGGCACCAGAGGATTTCCCTTTCCGGTTTCAAACCGGACTGATTCAGCAACGCGAAGAACAACGGGAGCAACTGGAAGAAAAATATGATCGACTGAAGCAGCAAGCCGAAGACTTGCAACAACAACAAACCGATTTATTGCAACAACAATCTGAATATGAGGAACAGAAAGAGAAATATGCACAAGAGAAAAGCACCAAAGAAGCGGTTGAAAACCAGCTGAAAAAAGAAATCCGGCAACTCAGCGGATTTTTCAAACGCCTGTTTCGTTCCGGCAAACTGAAACAAAAGCAACAGGAACTCATCGCCGTCCAAACGGAACTCCAATACTTGACGCGCCAAATTTACGAAACCCGATCCAAAATCCAGAAGCTGGCCGATGAACAAAAAAAGATCCATCGGGAAATGGAAACGCTGAAGGCGGAGATGGAAAAAATCCAATCGGAAATGGAATCCGTGAAAAGCTCGCTGGGTCTGTTGCGTCAACATGATGAACTCGTCCGCTCTTGGCAAAAGGTCGCAAATCATGCTGAGCACTCATATCTCTTTTCATCCCATATCCGTGGCTTTCATCTTTGCCTGAACATCTCGCGGGACCCGGACAATGCCCGTTTTGTTCATGTGCAATCCTGCCTTCAGCCTTATGAAAGCGAAGGAACCGAAAAACGGTTGATGCAACCCTTCGCAAAACAAGAAATCCATCTCGAACCGGATCTTCTCAAACCATATGGAAAACTGTTCAATCAATTGAAAGCATGGATTGCCAGCCAAACCGAAAACCTTGAGGGGGAAATGGCCACCACCCCCGTATAACCCAAAAAAGCCGGGCTTTGTACAGCCTGGCTTTTTTCTATGCGTGACCAATCAGCGCGTCTGTTTCAATTTTCAGTAAATGATTGGTATGATGGAAGCAAAAATATCTTCATTCCGGAAACGGAGGTTTTTATGATAGGTAGAAAAGATTATTACCATGCACCGGATGCACCAAAGCCCAATTCGATCGTTCCGGCGGCTTCCGCCGTTGTCTTGAATCACGATGGAAAGATCTTGCTGCACAAGCGAAAAGACAACGCCTTGTGGTCCCTCCCGGGAGGAGCCATGGAACTGGGGGAATCCATTGAAGAAACCATTATTCGCGAAGTCAAAGAGGAAACCGGATTGGATATCAAGGTGAAAAATTGATCGGGATTTATACAGATCCGGGCCATCGCATCGCTTATGATGACGGCGAGGTCCGGCAACAGTTTTCCATTTGCTTTGAATGCAAAGTTACTGGCGGAGAATTGTCCGTAAGTGAAGAATCTCATCAAGTCGGCTTTTTCGGTGTTGAAGAAATTGAACAACTGGATATGCACCCTGCGCAAAGAGTCCGGATCAACGATCATCTTAAGCAACAGGACAGGGCATTCATTCGATAAATTGAACCCCGGCCGACATCTGCCAGGGTTTTTTAATTTCCATCCTCTTCATGAGGTGTCCTCTATTCTTTTGAGGAAACTCCAAACAGCTCTTGCTTTTCTTCCAACGGTTTCAGGAGCGTTTGCCCCAACCCCCAAGCAGTTTTGTAACCAAATCCCATGAGAGCACCGTATGCCATCAACTGCCAAATCCAATGTTGTTCTTCTTTTTCCAATGCCTTCATACTCATGGCCATTTTACCTTTGAATCCAACGAGGTTAAATTTCCCGAAAGATACCCGCTGCGTCAAGACGGACAAATACTCGACCCGGATTTTCCGGATTAACGATTCCAGTTCTCCCCACTCCGTTTCTTTCCCGGTACAAAGTTGATATGCCTTGGCAGCACTCGAAAAAAGGCGCTTCAGTTCCGGAAGCGGATAATAATTTCCCCGTTGATAAAAGGTTGTCGGAGTCAAAAAGTGCAAGGTGAAACCGGGTGAAAACGTTTCTGAAATCCGGGCGGGAGAAAAAGTTTGGCAACGATGTCCTACAATTACCCCCTTCCAGTCGATCAGATCCATTTCCGCCCCGGCCCGCAGCTGGCGCTGAAGACAGGAAACAACATTGGGATCCGGGGTATTGACCCACACCTCCCCTTTTTGCGGCATCAATCTTGTCGAAAAAGCCTGCCGCTCCTTCCGGTCATGCAAATGCTGTGACAATGCGGGCGATTCCTGCTGAATCGATCGCAGGATAAATGCATGAAACCGCTTGGACAAACCCCCGACGCCATCGCCTTCGTAAGATGTATTTACTTTGAAGCGCAACCGGTACATGTCGTCCTCCTTATTTTTTTGTCTGTGTGTCTGAGTCTCTTTACCGTAACGGGCCGCTGCTTAAGCACCTTCAATTTGGACAATTCCGTTTAAAAAGGCTATTCTCTTTTCCTTTTCCCTCCCGATATAAGCACCATTTTGTTTAAGGTATACAGCATGGGCGATGGTGCTTATGATCTTGGTATCACTCCAATGACAAAAGATGAACTGCAACTTGTCAAGACCAATATGCATGAATGGGTCAATCATACGGCGGAAGACAGGGATGGTGGTTGGAGATGGAAGATTTGTATGAAGGATGATATTTCATCATGGATATGAAAGAAGCAATGAAAGCCTATTTTGCAAGACGCAAGGCGGCATATGATCAGGGGGCAGCCTTTTTATTCAAAACGCCCCGTCTGGCGGAAGTTGGCCTTTTGATTTATGAAGGTTAAGAAGAGGGCTGTATTTCTTGGAAGCCGGTGGAGAAACACACCATTTCCGACTTCACGGAACTGGAAAATCAACTCGGGGTTGTTTTCCACCCTTCCATCACACTATATTTTAACAGCTACTGGTTTGCCGAACTCGACGGATTTATAGAAAATCACTACATCCAACCGGAGCCGGTGTTGCCCCGGATCGAATTGAGCGGTTTTGCATATATACAAAAAGGTTACAAAGAAAATCACCCTCAATTGGAACACATCCCGTTGGGAATGGAAGAACACGGCCAGATCGTGGTGGTGAACAAACAACACGGAACCGTCCGATGGGAAGACTTCGAGCGTAAATCATTTTCGTTTTTAGCTGTTGATATCCCTTCGCTCATTTCCCGGTTGAGACTGCGAGAATAAAAGACTCGTTTTATTCAGGCCTGAGGAATGGCTCAGGCTTTTTTATTGGCATTTTCCCCATTTAATCTTTACAGATTTTATTCATGCTTTATATAATTCTATAGAAACAGAATTTTTCATACAGAGGGGACTAATTTTTTATTATCCTAAAATCCTTCGAGAAAAAGGGCTATCTCAGCAATCCGCAAGGCGGTTTGTCGATTAAAAAATTAAATGCGAGTGGTATAATGCCAAGTTTCATACCTTTGATGACCGTGCGACACGAAATCATGGTGGAAGGGGGTCCCCTTTGCGATAAAGGAGAGGTTTTCGTTGAAAAAGTATGTATTCACAGCCATTTTGTTGTTTTTGTTCAGCATCGTTGTAGGATTTCTTTTGGGAACCAACTTATGGTTCATCAAAGATCACATCCCAAAGGCTGAGGCCGTCATCGTTGTTTCTCTTTTGAACATCTGCTTCACCCTGCTTGCTTTGGTGGCCATGCTTGTCCGGATGCATCATGAAAACCAAAAGCCCGATTCAGTTTCCGCCGGAAAGCACAGATCCTCTGTCCGGGATCAAATCTTGGAAAAGCGGATGAGATTGTATCAGGAACTCATCATGAAAATAAAAAAGTACCAAAAATACTATTTTGATCTTCTCTCCACTCCCAATTACAGTGAAGAGAAATTTAACGAAAAGAAAAGTTTCCAGAAGTATGATGAGCTGCACAAATGGTTGAAGCAATTCCATGACCAAAACAAATTGTTTCTCAGCAAAGACATGAGCGACCTGATTTATTACTATCTCATCGCAGCCAATCTTGACCCGGAGGATGACCATCACTTGTATTCAGCCCATGCGGTTTATCATCAGATTGTTCAGTTTACGGCCCATCCCCGTACGGTCAAAAAAATACATAAAGCTCATCCATCCTGGTCTCCGGATTATATCAAGAACATCGGACAAGATCCTTTGACATTTGGCCATCTCATAAAAGAGCTGCCGGAAAAATGGATCCAAAAACGATTCAAATCGGACCTTGGCCAAAAACAAAACCGGATCGCCCTGTCCATTCTGCATTTCATCGGGCACTTAACCGAATCGGACGGGTACAAACTGCAGTCGGATCTGGCATATTTCAAACGGCTGAATCAACTCAGCTTTCATTTGACCCAATTGATCAGCAACGAATTAAATCTGGAATCCCTTGAGGAAGAGATCAATATTTTTTCAAAAACCAACCCCATGGTGCCATCCTGACCGGTGAAAAGTTCATTGGATCCGAATGGCGGAAACCATCCGGATCCATAAAAGTATGAACATTTCCATTTGGTTACTAAAGTCCCTTTCTTTTTTCATTTTTTCAGTTTATACTTTTCTTATCATTTTGTTTGATACAATCAAGTTTTAACAAAAGGACTCTGTGAAACGACGGGTTTCAGGTTTTTCGCTCTTTCTCTTTACATACCGGATCCACACAATCATGGAACTTCCGGAAAACCGGATTGAACCGGAAAAATCCGGAAAAGCACCAGTTTCACGAGTCCCCACATGATCGTTCAAGCTTGGGAGTGAAAATGCATGAGTCAAAATGAAAACCAGAATCCATCCAGCGAACAAAACGCGCAAGTAATTGACCTGAGCAAAAAGCGGGAGCAACTCGGCGCCGACGAAGGAATCAAATGGTTGCGCCGGGCGGCTCACTCCGGAGACATTTGGTCGATGACCGAGTTGGCTTATCTTATGTTGACCGGCACAAAAGTGGCGCAAGATTTGGAAGAGGGCGAAAAATGGCTGAGAAAAGCAGCGGATGCCGGCGACCGGTGGGCCATGATGGAATTGGGTTACCGTTTGTTGGTTGGTGAAGGGCTGGCCAAAGATGCCGAAGAAGGAGAAAGGTGGCTGCGAAAGTCAGCGGAAGCCAACTATCCGGTGGCCATGAGAATCTTGGGTTACCGTTTGCTTGAAGGAGACGGATTGGAGAAAAACCCCGAGGAAGGGGAAATGTGGCTGAGAAGAGCCGCAGAAGCCGGAGAATCCGTGGCCATGAGGGTTTTGGGTTACCGTTTGTTGAATGGACAAGGTCTGGAGCAAAATATCGAAGAAGGAGAAATCTGGCTGCAAAAAGCGGCGGAAGCCGGAGAAGTCATCGCCATGCGTGAATGGGGAAACTATTTGATTCACGGCCTCTCCAACCCACCGAAAAATTAAGGGTTTGAACAGCCGGCAGATCTTTCCCGAAACCAACGGGCAAGATCTGCTTTTTCTTCTTCCATCGTTTTATCTTGATTCCACCTTCCGGTCATTGCGGTAAAACTCATGAAACAGCTTGATCAACGCCCTTTTTTCAATCCGGGATACATAAGAACGGGAAATCCCCAGCTCCTTTGCAATCTCCCGCTGTGTCTTTTCTTTTTCACCCCCCAGCCCGAATCTCGCCCGGATCACCTCTTGTTCCCGGTGATCGAGTATATGAATGTGCTGATAAATATTGCGCCGTTCAATCTGCATCTCCACTTGTTTGACCACATCATCCGCTCTCGTTCCGAGAATATCAATCAATGTGATTTCATTTCCCTCTTTGTCCGTTCCAATGGGGTCATGCAAGGAAACATCTTTCCGGGACTTTTTTAATGAACGCAAATACATCAGAATTTCATTTTCCACACACCGTGCCGCATAAGTCGCCAATTTTGTCCCTTTTCCCATCTGATACGATTCAATCGCTTTAATCAAACCAATCGTTCCGATCGAAATCAAATCTTCATTGTCTTCTCCCGTATTTTCAAACTTTTTCACAATATGTGCAACCAGACGCAGGTTATGCTCAATCAGCTTATTGCGCGCTTTGGTGTCTCCCCGGGCCATCGCTTTTAATGCTTTTTCCTCTTCTTCCGATGAAAGCGGATGGGGAAAGGCATTATTTTTAATATACGAGACAAACGCAATGATCTCTTTCACCATGAAAGCCATCACCGTCAACATACCGGGCAATCTGTGACACCTCCATCCCACTGGTCAAAAGCCCATTCATCATCACCATATGCCCGACCGGGGCCGGGGGTGAATCTCATTTTTCAATTCATCCTTTTTATTTATATGCGGCATGGGCTTGGTTAAGCCGGATAGGGAAAAAACAAAAAAACCAGGGACAACAATCCCCTGTTTTTTCAAACCGCCGGATTGAAGCGGTCTCACGGCCCGTCGCTCCTTTTGATTCCTGCCAACTGCCACACCGGGTCAATTAAGCTTTTTTTATCATATTCCAAGTATTGGCGGGCATACATCCGCACGGGATCCCCGGAGTGGAAACGTTCATAAAGCTCTTGTCTGGAACCCAACGGACTGCCGATCAAGTCCCAGGACAATTTGAACAGCCGGATCCGGCTGTCGGCATCAATGTTCGCCCCGCGATAATATTTGCGGATCAACCGGGCCGGACCCTCCTCGATTCGTTCCGCTTTGGAAGGCAACTGCATCAATCCCCCGGCACCAATTTGCTGCAAAATTTCAATGGCCCGCGGATAATATCCCGCTCCCAAGTTCCTGGCGGTTTCAACCGGTGTCCAATCGGGAAGCCATGTTCCAAACGCATACGGACGGGCCCTTGCTTCTGAAGCCTCCAAAAGGGCTTTGACCGTTTCGATTTGAATCACCAATTCCCCCAATTTCTTCTGCACATGCAGATACCGGTCGGCTCCGATCGCATCCGCTGTCGCAAAAGCAACTCCGGTCACAAATTCAAGCTTCACCAGCAAGCGGATGACGGTGGTGTGATGCGCCAGGCTGTTTGCCGTCTCATCCGTCCGCAATTTCCAAACCGCTTCCGGATGGTCGTGCAATAAAACGCGTTCCCACGGAACAAACGCATCGTCAAACAATAAAACGGCATCCATCTCGTCATACCGGGAACTGAGCGGGTGATCGGTGATTTGCCCGGACGAAAACGATTCCCGGCACACCATGTGAAGCCCCGGCGTGTTGGCCGGGACAATCATCACATGCGCATGTTCCAAATCCCCGTCATGAATACGGTGAAAAGGATAAACCAAGAAATCGTGAGCATAGGGAGCAGCGGTGGCAATCATCTTGTCCCCTCTCAAAATCACCCCGTCCCGCGTCTTTTTGACAATGCGCAACACGTTATCCCGATCGGTTTGCGCAGACGGCCCCTTGGAACGGTCTATCTGCGGGTCCAACAGGACGGTCGTGACAAACCGGTGATGATCCCTGGCTTCTTCATAATATTTTTCGATTTTCTCCGCAAACCGCGGATCAAACGCCTGATACCTTTTCCGGGCCGCGTACCAGCCGGTGACCAGCGAACGGGCGTACTCCGAAAGCCGGCTCATCACTCCGTGCGTCATCCGGCCCCAAATTTCAAAAGCGCGGGTGCGCCGCTTCAGATCTTCCGCGCTTGAGGGTAACAAATAAGCATAATGTACATAAGCCCCGGTTTTGGGGCTTCGGAATCCGACGTGTTCCTGAATCTTGGGGTCATCGAGTGTGTCAAACAGGCGCTTCAATGTGTTGAGTGTGCCTTGAAAAGCCGGGTGGCCGGCGATCTTGTCCACCCGCTCCCCATCCAACCAAACCGCCCGTCCGTCCTGTAAGCTCTTGATAAACTGTTCGCCCAATCCGGTCATTCGTCTTCTCCTCCCCCATCCAAAAAGCTTGCGTGCAAAGGACGTCCGGCAAATTGAAATGATGGCAACCGGTTGTTTTCAAACAGACAGAGCACTGCCGGAGTTTTTTTGACATGAAAGACGTTTCGGGAGGTTTTCCATCTCCCGAAATGCCGGATATTCCGCCGACAAGAAAAAACAAAAGGCACTTTTCCCACAGCGGATGCCGCGAACAAAACACCTTCAGTGGTCTGATCAATTCACGGCTTATTCTCCTCCCTCATACCACAACTCCAAGGGCAAACCGAGCAGGGATTTTCCAATCCATTCGCGGGCAATATGATTGGACGGGCCCATGACAATGCCGGCGCGGGCATCCCGGAACAACCGCTCAATCACTCCTTTTTTATACCCGTAACCCCCGCTCACATTCATCGCCGCCTGGGTGGCTCTGCTTGCCACTTCCGCCGCATGGACTTTAAACTCCACCAGCGAGATCAAAAGCTCTGCTTGCGGCCGGTCTTCCGCCTGAAGCGCATCCAGCTCGCGGGCCAAATGATTTTGCCAATGTTTGAGGCTTTCAAGCAAGATTTTCACATTCGCCAATTCCTGCCGGATCACCTGATAATCAGCCAACCGCTTGTTAAAATCCCGATGGATGGTGCCTTTGGCATACCGGACGGTTTCTTCGAGTGCCGCTTCCGCCACCCCGACCCAAGCCGATCCCAAACCGATCAGGTAGACAGGCGACACACCGTTTTCAACGATTTCTTTTCCTTGTCCTTCTTCCCCCAAGCGGTCCCGGGCATGCACTCTTACGTTTTCATACCGAATGGGACCGCTGTGGTTTCCCCTGACTCCCAATGCAGCCCAATGCCCCGCTTGAATCCCCGGATTTTTCCCGTCGATGATGAAAAAACTGATGTCCGTCGGTTTGCGGGCGCCGGGGGACCTGGTTTGAAAAACATAAAAATCGGCTTGTCCGGCACTGGTCGTAAACGATTTTTCCGCATTCAAAATATATTCGTCGCCATCCCTTTCAGCCTCGCTCAAATTGAACCACCAATGGCCGCCGGTGGCTTTTTCGCTAGTGGAATAAGTTCCGATCAACCCGTGTTGAACCGGTTTGAGCCAACGACGCTTTTGATCGTCATTTCCATACAGGTGAATCGTTTGCGCAGCGCCCACATGCATCACGTAAACCAGTGCGGTGGAAGCGCACCCTTTGGCAATTTCCGCGGCGGCGATGGAAAAGGCCACATGGTTCAGGCCCAATCCGCCCCATTTTTCAGGGATGAGCACCCCGTTCCACCCGTGTTTGGCCAACGCTTGCAAATTCTCCCTCGGAAACACGCCTTCCCGGTCAATTTGTTCCGCCCGCGGTTTCACCACGGTTTCCACAATCTCCCGCACTTCCTCCCGGTATCTTTTTCATCGGCCGCCTTGCCCATGTTTCACTCTCCCCCTTTAGGTGATCAGTCTGTCACCGGTTGTTCCAACAGCCGTTCTTTTTCGCGCACCAGCGGAATCACTTTTTCACCGAATAACGCCAAATCTTCCTCATAATGCAAAAATCCGGTCAAGATCAGGTTCACCCCGGCTTTTTTCAACGCAATGATCCGGTCGGCCACCTGCTCGGGCGTTCCGATCAATCCCGTCTTAAACCCGTCATTATACTGAACCAGATCCTCAAAACCGGAATTTGCCCACATCCCCTCTCTTTCGGGAGACGCCTTGCCGGCGAAACGGACCTGATCCCGGAACCCTTCCACCACTTTCGGATCGGCATGGGCCACGATCTCACGCAGCACTTGCTTTGCTTCTTCTTCGGTATCCCGGACGATGACAAACCCGTTCACGCCGAATTGAACCTTCCTCCCTTCCAAGGCGGCTAATTCCTTCACTTCATCAATCTGTTTCCGGATCCCCTCCAGGGTGTTCCCGTTCATGAAATACCAATCGGAAACCCGCGCCGCCATTTGCTTGGCCGCTTTGGAATTCCCCCCTTGAAAAACGGGCGGCAAAGTGGCGGGCTTGGGTTTGAGCGGCGCTTGCCAAATGCGGTAAAAAGCTCCCGTGAAGGTGGTTTCTTCCTGCGTCCACATGCTTCGGAGCACCCTGATGAACTCTTCGGACCGGCGATACCGCTCATCATGGTCCAGCCAGGGTTGCCCGTATTTGTGGAATTCATCTTTAAACCATCCGCTGACAATGTTCACCGCGGCCCGCCCGTTGCTGATCTGATCCAGGGTTGCGATCATCTTCGCCACCACGCCCGGGTGCCACAAGCCCGGCAGAATGGCCGTAATGAGCCGGATCTTTTGGGTGACGGCCGCCAATGCCGCCGCCAACGTGATCGCCTCCAATTGATTCTCCGCACCATAGCTGCCCACAAAACGGGTTTGCAGCAACGCATATTCAAATCCGGCCTGCTCGGCAATGCGGGCGTACCGGGCATTGGCTTCAAAAGACCAATCCGTTTTTTGCGGGATGTCGGAAATCACCAAGCCGCCGCTTACATTGGGAACCCAGTAAGCAAACTTTAATGCCATCGCTTCTTCACCTCATCTCAACAAATTGGAACGAATCGCGAAGATATTGATGGAGTGTGGCCATCAGCATGCCCTTTCCGAATTTGACCCGGTCCTTCTCCCGGCATTTTCCGGATTGATAAACCTCGTCCAAAAACGAGACGATGGTTTTCCGGCGGGTCGCGATATCTTTCAAACCAAACCGGTACAGCGCATCATCAATCGTATTGTAAATGCCCCGGTTGATGCCGTATTGCCGGCGGCACCAGGCGGCAAACCGGTAATCCGGTTGATGCACGAGTGGCGGGCCGACGGGCACCGAGGGAGTTTTGGCAGATGGTAATTTCAATTTCCCGCGGCCCTCCTGTTCACTCCGGGCAAAAGGCGGTTTTTCTTGCCTGAATGCCACAAGACCTCTTCGATCAATTCCCGGAGTGCATCATTTAACCGCTGTTTCACTTCCTCTTCCAACACCAATTGCCCTCGTCTGTCTCGTTGCACCTGGGAGTCGATGACGTAAACGCCGCCCAAAATGTGCCTCGCTCCCAATACGGACAACACCGGTTTCAAAGCATAATCGATGGCCAATAAATGGTTGATGGTCCCACCGATAAAAACGGGAAGAATGATTTTTCCATGAAGCCCTTTTTGCGGCAACAAATCAAGATAGGTCTTGAGAATGCCGGTATAGGAAGCTTTATAAACCGGACTGGCGATGAGGACGGCATCCGCGTTTTCCACTTGGCGGTTGGCCTCTTGAATGGCTGGATGTTCAAAATCGGCCGTAATGAGCGCCTCCGCCGGCAGATCCGAAACGTGGATCCCCCCGACGTTCAACCCTCTTTCCTGCAAAAGGGGCCGGGCATGTTCAAGAATCCCGTTCAGCCTTGACGTTCTTGACGGACTTCCGGAGAGAATCAACACATCAGGCATAAAGCATCTCCTCTCTGTGGCATGGAATAAAAAAGGACACCCCGCCTGCGAGTACCCTCGCAAGCAAAGGTGCCTTCAGTTGACTGATCGGCAATGGAAACCCTGATATACACTCACAATTCCGATTTGATTACTCAAATTTAATATAGCACACCCTTCGGCGAAAGTAAAGAGAATATGAATCACATTTCCGCTTGGACCCGGACAAAAGAAAACCGCCTCCCCCTGAGGCGGTTCATCCGGTTCCACCGCTTTCCGGTCTATCCGGTTGAGCGGCTTTTCCAATGCTTCTATTGGACCAGTTTCAAAGGAACAGAAATTTTCTTTTCCACCTTTTCTCCTTTCAATATTTTCGAAGCCACCACCACCGCTTCTTTTCCGATCAATTCGGGCTGTTGGGCGATGGTGGCACCGAGTCTTCCGTCTTGGACCGCTTTGATGGCATCTTCATTACCGTCAAAACCGACCACCAAAATGTCCCTTCCCGAACTGTTGATGGCTTCAATGGCTCCCAGCGCCATTTCGTCATTTTGGGCGAACACGGCATCAATCTCTTTATGGCCCTGCAGCAGGTTTTCCATGACGTTTAATCCCTGGGTGCGGTCGAAGTTGGCCGTTTGCCGGGCAATCACATTCAAATTTTGGTCTGCGACGGAACGGAACCCTTGTCCCCGTTCACGCGCTGCCGATGCTCCCGGTGTCCCTTGCAATTCGACGACTTTAGCATCTTTTCCCAGCTGATCAATGATAAATTCCGCCGCCATTTTTCCTCCTTCGATATTGTCAGAGGCAATAAAGGACGCCACCTCTCCCTGATCGGCCGTCCGGTCCAGCGTGATGACCGGAATGCCAATGTGGTTGGCACTTTGCACGGCCGTCGACACAGCGGAAGAATCAGTCGGGTTGATCAAGAGAATATCCACGCCTTGTTGAATCAAATCCTCAATGTCATTGATTTGTTTGGCGGTGTCATCTTGTGCATCGACGGTGATCACTTCCATGTTTTTGCTTTTCGCTTCCTTTAAGACGCCCTCTTTCAAAGAGACAAAAAACGGGTTGTCCAATGTGGAAACGCTCAAACCGATTTTCACGTCGGCCAGATCTTTCTTTTTGGCAGGTTTGGCCCATTCCGGCGGTTCCAAGGAACAAGCCGATAAAACGAAAATGACAGAACACATCAACAGAAGATGAACCAGCTTCTTCATCACCGACACCCTCCTCATGATTTTTTCCGGTCAATCAAAACGGCAATCAAAATGACAATTCCTTTGACCACTTGTTGGTAGAAGGAAGAAACCCCCAGCAAATTGAGGCCGTTGTTCAAAGTCCCGATGATGAGGGCCCCCACCAACGTCCCGAAAATTCTTCCTTTCCCGCCGGCCAGACTGGTTCCGCCCAAAACCACCGCGGCAATGGCATCCATTTCGTAAGCCGTGCCGGCCGTCGGCTGAGCGGAATTCAAGCGGGAAGTCAGGATGGCTCCGGATATCGCCGCCATCATTCCGGCCAAGCTGTAAATCAAGCATTTCACCCGGTCCACTTTAATGCCGGAAACAAACGCCGCCGTTTCGTTCCCGCCGATGGCATATGTTTTTCTTCCAAATGACGTTTTGTGAAGGATAAACCACAGGATGATAAACGTGATCAGCATGGTGACGGCCGGAACCGGGATGCCGAAGAAATAGCCGCGGCCGAACAATTGAAAACTGTAGTGATCCCCCAAACCGGTAATCGGATTTCCGTTGGTGTAAACCAAGGTCAATCCCCGGTAAATGGTCATGGTGGCCAGCGTGGCAATAAAAGGCGCCACTTTTCCTTTGGTGATCAAAAGTCCGTTGACTGCTCCCATCAAAGCCCCGAGAAGCGCAGTGATGCATATGGACAGGATCGGGTCCAAACCGGATACGATCATGCCCGCCATCAACGCACTGGACAAAGCCAGGATGGAACCGACCGATAAATCAATACCGCCGGTTAAAATGACAAACGTCATACCAAAAGCAATGAGTGCATTAATCGAAATTTGTCTGAGCAAATTCAATAAGTTCAGCGGTTCGATAAATGACGGGTTTAAAACGGCAACCACCGCAAACAACAAAACAAACGCCAAAAAAGGACCCAATTTTTGCATGATGCCGGCACTTTTTTTACCGATCTGTTCCATGTTGATCCCCCCCTGTTGCCAAGACCATGATTTTTTCCTGCGTGGCTTCTTCGCGTCTTAGTTCCCCGGCCAGTTTGCCCTCGTGAATGACCAGAATCCGGTCGCTCATTCCCAAAACTTCCGGCAACTCGGAAGAGATCATCACAATGGCCATCCCTCTGTCCGTAAGTTCATTCATGAGGTGGTAAATCTCTTTTTTCGCCCCGACATCAATTCCGCGCGTCGGTTCATCCAGGATGAGCACTTTCGGAGCCGTCCCGATCCATTTGGCAAGAACCACTTTCTGCTGATTTCCCCCGGACAGGTTTCCGGTAAGTTCATCCACCGACGTGGTTTTCACTTTCAGGCGCTCCACCATCATTTGCACAAACATCTCTTCGTCTTTGGTTTTCATCCATCCATGGGGTGCAAAGCTTTTCAGATTGGCCAGGCTCATGTTTTCCCTGATCGAAAAATCCAGCAGCAACCCCTCATCCTTGCGGTTTTCCGTAATAAAACCGATGCCTTGGGAAACGGCATCACCGGGATGCTTGATGCGGACCTGTTGGCCGTCGATCCAAATTTCGCCTTCATCATACAAGTCGATCCCGAAAATCGCCCTCATGATCTCCGTCCTTCCCGATCCCATCAGACCGGCAATCCCCAAGATTTCACCGGAACGCACCGAAAAGCTGATGTCCCTGAACACATCCGGTCGCGTGAGATTTCGCACTTCCAGGACGACTTTCCCTGGTCTGGCCTTTCTTTCCGGAAACCATTCATCCAACTCCCGGCCCACCATTTTTTTCACGACTTCTTGCGGGTCGGTCTCTTGCACCGGCTTGGTGTCGATCGTTTTCCCGTCCCTCATCACCGTGATCCGGTCGCAGATGGTGAAAATCTCCTCCATGCGGTGAGAAATATACACAATGGAAACCCCGTCTTCTTTCAACGACCGCATCACCTGAAACAAGGACTCGATTTCCCGGTCCGTCAATGCCGATGTCGGCTCATCCATGATGATAACTTCGGCATCGGTCAGCAAAGCTTTGGCAATTTCAATCATTTGTTGCTCCCCGACCGAACATGTTCCGGCCTCCCGGTGAAAAGGAAGCGAGATTCCCAAACGGTCAAACACCTTTTTTGCCAGCGCTTTCATTTCTTCTGTTTTCAAAATCCCCAGCTTGTTGGTGATTTCTCTGCCGATGAACAAATTTTCCAAAACGGTCATGTCCGGCCAGATATTTAGTTCCTGATGAATAAAAGCAATCCCGTCATCTTCGGCTTCCTTGGGATTTTGGTACTGTTTTTCAACGCCGTTGATCAGGATGCGGCCTTGGTCTTGCTTGTGAAGCCCCGTTAAAACATTCATCAGGGTCGATTTGCCGGCTCCGTTTTCCCCCATCAAGGCATGTACTTCTCCCGGAAGGAGGGTGAAACGGACTCCTTCCAGGACTTTGTTGGCGCCAAAGGATTTATAGATATCGAGCATTTCAATTTGCATCATGCATCCCCCCTTGTCAGAAAAAGACCCCTGCCTGCAAAATGCAATTGGAATAAGGCGTGGCTTCCCCTGTCCGGATGACGGCTTTGGCCTGCCTTGTCATCTGCTTGAATTCTTCATGTGGAACATAACTGATTTGATCCGGAAATTCCCGGGCCAAAAACGCATGTTGCTTTGCATTTCCGGCCACGATTTCTTCTGCGGCGATCACTTTCTCCACCACCATGTCCTCGTGAACCGCTTTCACGACGGCTTCAAATGACGGATTACCCACCGTGACGGCCAGATCAATTTTGGGAACGCCGGCGGGCACCGGCAGTCCCGCATCGGCAATCACAATTTGATCTGTATGCCCCAAATCGGACAAAACCTTGGAAATGGCGCTGTTGATGATTCCGTTTTTTTTCATCCTTCCCGACTCCTTTTCACTTCTTCTGCCGTCGGCATCCCGCCCTGAGCACCAAATTTCGTCACAGACAAAGCGGCGGTATGGTTGGCGAATTCAAGCGCTTCATAAACGGATTTTCCATTGGCAATTTGAACGGCGAATGCGGCGTTAAAGGTATCCCCGGCACCGGTTGTATCCACCACCGGCACGCTGATTCCCGGAACCAGCCATTCTTTCTCTCCGTCAAAAAAGCGGGCCCCTTCTTTGCCTTCCGTGATGATCAATTTGTTCGGATATCTTTTTAACACTTCGGAACGGTCTTCCCCGTCAAACAAGAGCTTGAATTCATGTTCATTGGGGGTGATGAACGAAGCCCTCTCAATCAATTCCCGGCTGATGGGCCGTGCCGGTGCGGGATTGAGCAGCAGCGGAACCCCCAGCTTGTCGCAAAGCTCCGCCGCAAATTCCACCGTCTCCATCGGAATTTCCAACTGAACCAGCACGATGTCCGCTTCACGAATCGCCGCTTCGGCTTTTTTCACATATTCCGGTGTGGTATGGTCATTGGCCCCTTTGACAACGACAATGCTGTTATCCCCTTCCGCCAAAGTGATATGTGCCGTCCCCGACCGGGTATGTGTAACCGGTTCCATATATTTCGTATTGACCCCGTTGGCTTTCAAATTCTCCAGGATGATCTCGCCGAAGTTGTCGTCCCCGACCCGCCCGATCATGGTCACATCGGCTCCGAGCCTTGCCGCGGCCACCGCCTGGTTGGCTCCCTTTCCGCCGGGAACGGTTTCAAATGAATTCCCCAATACCGTTTCGCCGGCCTGCGGACGCTTGTCCGCACTCACCACCAAGTCAATGGATGAACTGCCGATCACTGCAATTTTTGCCACGTTCCATCCCCTGCCTTTCTGGTTGTCTCTCTTTCCACAAAAGATACAGGCAAAATGATTTGCTTTTTCCGGATATCCGTTTGGCGGATTCTCTCCAACAACAATCGGGCCGCTTCCTTTCCCATTTCATAAGCGGGCTGTTGAATGGTGGATAAAGCGGGAAACAGAAACTTGCTCATCGGAATGTCATCAAAACCGATGATTTGTATCTCCTCCGGAATCTTCCTGCCCCGGAGCAACGCCTCCCGCAAAACAGCCGAGGCCACAATGTCATTGACGGCGATCACCCCGTCAGTGTCCGGATACAATTCAAACAGTTTCCCGGCGGTTTCCAAAGCCCCGTCAAAAGAAAAGGAAGTGTTTAACACCTGAAACTGCACTTGGGATTTCCCGAGCACTTCCAGCGCCGCAAAAAACCTTTCATACGCCGTCCGCACGTGTTTCGGGCCCCGAAGCAGCGTGATATTGCGGCTGCCCCTGTCCAGCAGGATTTGCGCGGCCAGCCGCCCTCCTTCCTTTTGATCCGAACATACAAACGGAAAGTCATGATGAATCCGGTCCAGCAAGACAACGGGAATGTTTAATTTTTCCCATTGTGAAATTTCTTCACTGCTGGTGCTGATCACGCCCAGTACGTTATGTTGGGTGAACGTTTCAATATATCGGACTTCCTTTTCTGCGTCCTCATCGCTGTTTCCGATAATCAAGCGGTATCCGTTTTGTTGCAGAACATCTTCAACCCCCCGGGCAATTTCCGGAAAAAAGGGGTTGGTGATATCCGGGATGATCAGCCCGATCAGCTTCGACTTTTGGAAATAAAGAGAACGGGCCACTTCATTCGGCAAATAATTCAATTTCGAAATGGCGGCTTCCACCAATTTTCTGGTCTCCTCCTGAACATACCCGTTCCGGTTGATCACCCGGGAAACGGTCGCTACCGACACCCCCGCTTCTTTCGCCACATCTTTGATCGTCGCCATTTCTCCCACCATTTTTCATAATGTGTAACCGTTTACATCATTATGTCACAAAAATGTTTAATTCACAAGATGAATGTTTTTCTGTTCAACTTAAAAAACAAACCAAAAAGCCGGCTTTTTTCGTCAGCCGGCCGTTATCGCCAAAATTTTCCATTTGCAATCCAAAAAAGAACCCGGTAAAATGAATTTTACCCTCATGCGCATTATATTTAAAATAACAAAAATACTCCATATTAATTATAAAACATAAACCCATCCCTTGTCAATCTTTTTTTGAAAGGAGCGGAAGCATGGAAAATTCCAAACGGGTTTGGCAGGAGGAGCAAGAACGTGTCGACCGGGTGATCGATGAAATCGACGGACGCCTTTCTTCGCTTGAACAGCAAGCAAGCGAAGTCAAATCAGACATTGTGGATATACGCAAAAACTTTTGGGATGATGTGCGGATCAATTTTGCCGACGAGGTCGAAACCACCGAAACCGTGGTCAGCATCAAGCAACAAGCCGAAGTTTTGGCGGAACGGGAGCGCCGCCACCGAACCGCGCAAAAACAAGTGCAGGTCTTAAAGAAAATGAAATCCTCCCCCTACTTCGGGCGGATTGATTTTACCGAACACGGGGAAGAAAAAGAGTCGATCTATCTGGGAATCGCCTCGCTGGTCGATGAGCAAAAGAATGAGTTTCTCATTTATGACTGGCGCGCCCCCGTCTGCAGCCTGTACTATGATTACCCGCCGGGTCCGGCCCGGTATGAGACGCCGGGCGGAACGGTCGAAGGAGTCATCGGTCTGAAACGCCAATTCCTGATAAAAAACGGAATCATTGAAAGCTTGTTTGACACCGGGATCACCATTGGCGATCAACTGTTGCAGGAAGTGCTCGGAAAAAGATCCGACTCCCAAATGAAAAACATCGTGGCCACCATTCAACGGGAACAAAACCGCATCATCCGCAATGAAAAAAGCCGGTTGGTCATCGTCCAGGGGGCGGCCGGAAGCGGAAAAACGTCGGCCGCTTTGCAACGGGTCGCCTATCTCCTTTACCGGTACCGGAATTCATTGAAAGCCGAAAATATCCTATTGTTTTCCCCCAATCCGATGTTTAACCGTTATGTCTCCACGGTTCTTCCGGAACTCGGGGAGGAAAACATGCAACAAACCACTTTTCAGGAGCTGTTGGAACATCAATTAAAAAATCTCTTGAAAGTGGAAGATCCGTTTTTACAAATCGAATATACCTTGACGGCCCATCAGGAAGACGGGTATGAGGCAAGGATTGCCGGCATCCGCTACAAAGCCTCCCGGGCATACATCCGGTTTCTGGACCGTTATCTGTCTTATCTCGGACAACATGGGGCGTTAATCTTCCGGGACATTCCGTTCCGGGGCGGCACGCTCATTCCGGCCGGGGAAATCAAAGCCCATTTTGCTTCCCTGGATTCGTCCATTCCGCTCACCCACCGGATATCCCTGGTCAAAGACCGGCTGATGGCAGAATTGAAGAAACGGGCCCGGGAAGAAGTCAAAAAAGACTGGGTGGATGAAGAAATCCAGTGGATGAATCCGGCCGATTACATCCGCGCAGACCAAGCACTGCAAAAAGACAAACATTTCACTTCCGATACCTTTGACGATCTTGAAAGGGAACGGCATTGGCTGGCCAAAAAAGTGGTCCAAAAACACATCAAACCAGCTGTCCGTATGGTCAAAAAACTCCGGTTTCTGGACATTCCGGCCATCTACCGGCAACTGTTTGCCGATCCAAACCTGGCCCCAGATGCCCTCGGAGTCACGGACCTGCCGGAAACCTGGCCGGACATCTGCCGGCAAACGGTTGCCAAACTGGAGAAAAAGGAGCTTTTTTACGAAGACGCCACTCCCCTGCTCTATTTGAAAACCAGGCTCGAAGGATTGGAAACCAACCGGTCCATCCGCCATGTTTTTATTGATGAAGCGCAGGATTACTCGCCTTTTCAGTTTTTCTTTCTCAAGCGCTTGTTTCCGCGCAGCAAGATGACGATCCTCGGCGATTTCAACCAGGCTGTCTTTTCTCACACCCCGGTTCATCACAATATGGCCGAGTTGTCCTCGCTGTACGGAAAAGAGCAAACCGAATTGGTTGAATTGAAACGAAGTTACCGGTCCACCTTTCCGATCATCGAATTCACCCGCCACCTGGCGGAAAACAAAGAGGCCATCGAACCCTTTGAACGCCCGGGACTCAAACCGACCGTGACCGAAGTGCAAAACCGGAAGGAACTTCACAGCCGGATTCTCCGCCGCATCGAAATGTTGCAAAAAGACGGGCATGAAACGATTGCCGTCATATGCAAAACGGCCGCGGAAAGCCAAAAGGTTTTTGAGGCATTAAACAAAGCAACTGCCGGACCGGTGCAACGGATCACGAAAGAATCCGTCGAATTTCGCCCGGGCATCCTGGTCATTCCGGTTTATCTCGCCAAAGGCATTGAATTTGATGCCGTGATTCTTTATGACGCTTCCGGGAATCAATATCACCGGGAAAACGAGCGGAAATTATTGTACACCGCCTGCACCCGTGCCATGCATGCTTTGCACCTTTACTGCCTCGGCCAAATGAGTCCGTTTATTAAAGCAGCCCCCCGGAACACCTATATTTTGGAACATCAGTAAACAAAAAAGAGCGGGAACATACCGCTCTTTTTTTATTGCAGCATTTCTCTCAACCGGTGAATGTGATCGGGGCTTCCGCTGATAATGAGGCGGTCCCCGACTTCCAGCACGGTGTCCCCGTGAGGAAGGATGGCTTCATTTCCCCGCAGGATGCGGATAATCAACGTATCCCCCCAAAAAGTCAGGTCCCGGACCCGGGCCAAATGGTAACGGTGGTTCAACAGTTTCACTTCCATCAAATTTCCGTTATCATGATTCACCAGTTTAAACAAGCCCGGATGTTCAATCAAAATCTTGGTCAATGTTTGATTGGCAAAGAAGGTGGAGATAAGCTGGATTCCCAGATTGTTTAACGACTGCTGCAACTCTTTGCTTTCCACCCGGGCAATGATCCGTTCAACGCCTTGTTTCTTCGCCGCTTTGGCCAAATCCACGTTCCTTTCGTCATGTGGCGTGAACAAAACCATGATGTCGCATGAAAATCCGTTTTCCTTTTGCAGGTATTCCTCTTCGACCACCGGCAATTGAATGATCGGAAACGGACGCTGTTCTTCTTCCAGATTCGATTTATCCGCTCCATAAACCTTGACTTCATACCCGTCCCGGTGCAGATCCTGCGCCAGGGTCAACGTCGCGGCATTGATCCCCACCAGGGATACGGACGGGCGTTCCACCTCATCGGTGACATCCGGCAACAATTGTTGGAATATAATCGGCGGAATGATCACGGTGATGGACGCGGCCAAAATCAACGCCGTGTTCATGGTGTTGTTGATGATTCCGAGATCCATCCCGACCGCCGCGGCGGCAATGACCAAACTGATGGTGGATGTCAACAAAATCCCCGAACTGACGGACTCGCGCCAGGAAAACCACTTGCGGAAAATCAACACCAAAAGTCCTTTGGATAAGATAAAGGCAAGCAAAATGAGCGGAAACATGATCAAAGCGCGGGTATCTTGCACCAGCGAAACCAGGTCCAGTTTGGCACCCACCATCACAAAGAAAATCGGGATTAAAAAGCCAAACCCGAATGCATTCAATTGACTGACAAAATCTTCCCGCGGCCCCAACAGCGACACAATAACGCCCGCCAAAAAGGCTCCCAAAATATTTTCCGCCCCGACCGTTTCCGATAACGCGACAAAAAACATAATCAAGGCAAAGACGCCGCGTGTACCGATGGAAATCGTCTCTTTGGAGATGGATTCGGTCAGCCGGATGGGCTTTAATGCCTGGATAATGCGGTACACCGCAAAGAAAATCACAAAAAACAACAATAACAGCAGCACGCTGAAAAATCCTTTTTCCGACTTCAGTGCCGCATAAACCGCCAACAAAATCATGGTGATAAAGTCCGCAAACACCGCTGTCACCAGGATCGATTGTCCGAGCGGTTTTTTATTGATCCCTTTATCCTTCACCACCGGCAAGGTGACACTCAAAGAGATGGTGGAAATGATCAAAGTGATAAAGTAAGGATCTTTGATCAAGCCCGCAACATTAAAGATCCAACTGATCACAAAAGACAAAAGAAGAATGCTTATAAAACTGACCAGCCCGATCATGAGCGGATTTTCCCGGTTCTCTTTCTGTCCGCTTGTTTTCCCCGTGTTTAAAATCATATTAAAGTCAATTTCCAGTCCGCTTAAAAACATTAAAAAGATAATGCCAAGCGTGGATAACATTTCCAGCCAGGTGTCCTCAACCACCCATCCCAAGCCGCTTTTTCCCAGGATCAAACCCACCATGATTTCTGCGACTACGGCCGGAATTGCGTTCCATTTCAAGCGGTGCAATAAGATCGGAATCAAAAATGCGACGATGACCACAACCATGACTGAAATCAATGAATGATCCACTTCCATATTTTGTCCCCCCATCCATCACGGGTTTCAATTTCTAACTATAGACCCTGCCGGAACCTGAGAAGTTGCAAAGCACTTTCTTGCCCATCATAATGGTCTTTGAGATCCGTGACAAGTGCCGGTCCGTATAATTTTTATTTTGTTTCCGGCCGGCGAAGGTGAACCGATGTCCAATGCCATCTTTTTCATGATGATTGCAATTGCTTTCACAAACGTACTATAGTAGGTAAAGAATGAGTACGGAGCACCAAAGGAGAGAAAAAGGATGAATCAAACGTCGAACAAAACAGCGGACAATAGGAACCAAGGGGCCCTGATCGTCTCCTGCCCCGAAAAACAAGGAATCATTGCTGCAATTACGCATTTCCTTTATGAAAACGGAGCCAATATCTTGCACTCCGATCAATTTTCAACCAATCCGGAAAGCGGACAATTTTTTATGCGGGTCCAGTTTCAGATGGACAACCTGACCGGACGGCTCGCTGAACTCCGGCAACAATTTTCCTTGATTGCAGAGCCGTTTCGGATGGAATGGAAAATCACGCATCCGTCCGAAAGAAAAAGACTGGCGGTCTTCGTCTCGAAAGAAGACCACTGTCTGCGGGAACTGTTGTGGCGTTGGAGCATCAAAGAATTGAATGCCGATATTGTCATGGTGGTTTCCAATCACCCGGACATGGAACATCTGGTTACACCGCACAACATTCCTTATTATCATGTCCCGGTGACCAAAGAAAACCGTGAAGAAGCCGCAGACATCCATCTGGAACTGCTTGAAAAACACCAAGTGGATACTCTTATCCTTGCTCGTTATATGCAAATTATGCCTGGTAAAATCATCGACCGTTATCCGAATCAGATCATCAACATCCATCACTCGTTTTTGCCCGCTTTTATCGGGGGAAAACCGTATCACCAAGCGTTCAACCGCGGAGTGAAGCTCATCGGGGCCACCGCGCACTATGTCACGGAAGATTTGGATGAAGGCCCCATTATCGAACAAGATGTCAGCCGTGTCAATCACCGCCATCATGTCGCCGATTTAAAACGGATCGGCCGCGATCTGGAGCGGATCGTTCTGGCAAAGGCCGTCCAATGGCACATCAATGACCAGATTATCGTTCACAATCACAAAACCATTGTGTTTGAATAAAAAATCCCCTTGCCGGGGATTTTTTGCTTTATGCCCACAACTTCGGCAACTCTTCCACACTGACCACCACTCCCATGGCGGTCATGATCACGGCAACCAGGACACCAAACACCGTCAGCCAAAGCGGATGTCTGTATTCACCGACAATCTCCTTCCGGCGGGCGGCAAGCAGGATGATCGCCAGGGAAAGCGGCAGGATAAAACCGTTCAACGTCCCCACCAAAATCAATGTTTTCACCGGTTTTCCCACCACCACAAAAACCGCTGTGGACAACAAGATGAAACAAACGGTCCACCACCGGTGATGACGGTCGATCTTTTCATGCCAAGTGCGAATAAAGGAGACGGAAGTATACGCCGCTCCCACCACCGACGTAATGGCTGCCGCCCACATGACCAACCCGAACAATTGATAGCCCGTCTTTCCCGCGGCCAGCTGAAACACCGAAGCCGCCGGATTGCTTTCGCTCAAAGTCCCCCCCGCGGATACCACGCCCAATGTCGCCAAAAACAAGACCAAACGCATGACCGATGTGATAATGATTCCGGAAACCGAACTCCGGTTGGTTTCCGGCAATGCCTCCATTCCTTTCAATCCGGCATCCAAAAGGCGGTGCCCTCCCGCAAAGGTAATATATCCGCCAACCGATCCGCCGACCACGGTCACAATGGCCATAAAAAATGCATTCCACTTCCCGACGGGCACATCGGGGACCAACGAGCGCACCACGGCTTCACCCAGGGGAGGATGCGAATCCACCGCCACCCAGATGGTCAGCCCGATCATCACAAATCCCAACAGCACGGCAAACCGGTCCATCACTTTCCCGGCTTCTTTGGACAAAAAAATCATCACGGCAATCAATCCGCTGATGACCGCTCCCCATACCGCATCGACACCAAACAACACTTCAAACCCCAATCCGGCACCAGCCACATTGCCAATGTTAAAAGCCAATCCTCCCGACACCACCAAAAACGACAAAACATGACCGAGCCCCGGCCAGACTGCATGGGCAATATCCTGCGCCCGCCTCTTCGATACAACAATAAGCCGCCAAATATTTAATTGGGCTCCGATGTCAAGCAGAACGGACGCCAAGATCACAAAACCGAAACTGGCGCCAAATTGGGCCGTGAATACGGAAGTTTGTGTCAAAAATCCGGGCCCGACAGCGGAAGTGGCCATTAAAAATGCGGCTCCCATCAAAGATAACCAAACTTTTTTCTGCACCGTACCAACCGCCTTTAATTGGAATGAATAAAAAAAGATTCCGTTTTTTAACAATATATTTTCAATTCATTCTGTTTCTTTTTCATCCTAACATATTTCCGTTGTTATCAACCACACGCCTCCTGTTTTAAAAAACCACTTCTGAAAGATCATTCAGAAGTGGTTTTCATGTCAAGCCGTGCTGCTCACGCCGATTCCGGCCCTTTCGCGGTTCCCGTTCTTCTTCTTTTGGGCACTTCCTTGCGGAATGCCTTCAACAAGGAACCCGCCACGCCAATCAGGATAAAAGCAAATGGAAAAGCGGCAATAATCGATGCCATTTGCAATCCTTCCAATCCGCCGGAGTAAAGCAGGATCAAAGCCGAAGCGGAAATGATGAGTCCCCAAATCCATTTGATGGTGTTGGAAGGGTTTAAACTCCCGTCCGTTGTCTGCATTCCCAGCACAAACGTTGCCGAGTCGGCAGAAGTAATGAAAAACGTACTGATCAAAATCACGGCAAGTACAATCATGATTCCGCTCAACGGCAAATGGGAAAGCATCGAGAACAGAGCCACTTCGGTTCCTTGCTCGCTCATCTGTTCAAACAGCGGAATACCGTCCGACATTTCCATGTGAAGTCCGGTTCCCCCGAAAACGCTGAACCAAAATGCCCCGAAAAGGGTGGGCACCAAGAGAACACCGATCACAAATTCCCGCACTGTGCGCCCTTTTGAAATGCGGGCAATAAACGTTCCGACAAACGGAGCCCAAGCAATCCACCATGCCCAGTAAAAGATCGTCCAACTTTGAATCCATTCATTGGCCTGCGGATTAAACGGTCCCAAATAAAAACTCATCCGGGGCAACTCCTGGATATAGGCTCCCAGCGTGGAAGTGAACAAGTTCATGATAAACTTGGTCGGTCCCGTGAACAAAACAAAAAACATCAACAATACCGCAATCAGAATATTGATATTGCTCAAGTACTTAATCCCTTTATTCAATCCGGTGGTGGCCGAGAGAATAAACAAGCCGGTCACAATCACAATGGCAATGAATTGGGTGAGGATGTTATTTTCTAGCGGCGTCACAAAAGAAAGCCCCCCGCCGATCTGAATGGCCCCCAATCCCAAGGAAGTGGCCACACCGAACACCGTGGCATAAACGGAAATGATATCGATCGTTTTCCCGATCGGTCCCTTCACTTTCTCTTTCAACAGCGGATAAAAGGTGTGACTGATCAATCCCGGAGCATCTTTGCGAAAGTTTGCATAGGCAAGTGCCAATCCCAAAAGGGCATAAATTCCCCATGGATGCAATCCCCAATGGAAGAAGGAATAACGCATCGCATCATTGGCGGCGGTACCGGAACCCGGTTGCGCAAAGATCGGCTGATACAGATGGGACAAAGGCTCGGCTGTTCCCCAAAAGACCAGCCCGATCCCCATTCCGGCACTGAATAACATGGCAAACCATGAAAGGGTGCCGAATTCGGGACGATCGGTATCTTTTCCGAGGCGAATGTTTCCATAGCGGCTGAAAATGAGGAATAAACAAAAGATCAAAAAGGCCGTGGTGGAAAACAAATAGAACCAACCAAACTTATCCTGCAAAAAAGTCTGGATCCAGTTCATGACCGACTGAATATGTTTCGGGGCGACAACCCCCCACAAAATAAAAGCAAAAGAAATCATGACTGAAATAATGAAGACGTTAGTAAATTTTTTCATGCTTCAATCCTTCCTATTTACAGACTGGTAAAGATGCTCCGTTTCATAATTTAGATATATTCCCCGGTTTTTCTGTTTTTAAACCGCGTTTTTTCAAAGAGAATAAAAAAAGGATTGAGGAATCTGTTTCCCCAATCCTCTCAAGATCAGTATTCTCCCAAATCAATCAAATCATTCATTTCCTGATATTGGTTTTGCATGCGCTTTTTGATATTCACTTCCCAATGCTGGGACAAAAAGCGGGCAGCTTCGTCCAAATCACTGAAAACCTTGCGCTCTCCCTGATAAATCACCATCCAACCTTCGTCCAAACCTTTGAACACTCTTTCCACTTCAATCTTATGTTCATCCTTCGACGTCGAAAAATAAGTCGATTCCCCGACTTTCAAGTTTTTTAAAATGTTTTTCACTTCTTGTTCCTTCATCATCTTTCTCCCTTTAGCATATGCACCAATCATCTTCATTCATGTACATCATAACATGCTGCGGCATCCAATATAAAAGCGCCATCTGAAGAGTATGAAAATCAGAGGCGCTGATTTACTGAATCCATTTAACGAGAAAATGGATATTGATTGGGAGCTACAAAGGTATTGGGACCATGGTATTGATTGGGAGAAGCGTACTGGCCCTGCGGCGGCTGATATTGGTTCCCGCCCGGAGGCATCGGCAATGCCTTTTGATGGGACTGCTGTTGATCTTGGGAATTCTCCTCCAAATCCTCCATCCCAAACTCTTCCAAAACGCGGCGCACCAATTTTAACTCGTCATTGACCATTTCATCCTGATCTTTTGATTTGAGCAAAAGATTTTGATATTGCAAGAGAGCTTCTTCAATTAAATCAAGTTCGGCCTTTGATAAATTAACGGTGATTTTCATGATTTCTACTCCTTTATTTAAAACCTACAATACTACTAATATCATAATCGGATAGGAATCACAAAACAACCAGAAGAACATCTTGTGAAACCAATAACTTTCACATCGCCCGCGGAAATAATTATTCTTTTTTCCGCATTTTTATGGATTCCTTCCCTCTTTTGCCCGTTTTTTTTCCAATTCAGCCAAATTGTTCATCACTTTTTCAAAGATTTTTACCGCCCTTTGATCACCGGCATCGTCCACCGAACGCAACAACACGGCCACCGCATAACGCGGTTTTTCCACGGGGCCGAAACCGATCATCCATTTGTTGTACCTGTCTTTGTCCACCCCGATCTGAGCCGTTCCCGTCTTGCCCGCCAGGGACCAGGTTGCATTTTTAAGCGATGAAGCCGTGCCGTCTGTGACGACTTGGCGCATCAGCGTTTTGACGGATGCGGCGGTTTCCGGCTTGAGCGGCTTGGCCCCTTCGATGGTCTGCTCCTGAAAGCGAAATAACGTGCGCCCTTCTGCATCTTTGATTTCCTTGACCAGACGCGGTTCCATGGTTTTTCCCTGATGGAAAACCGAAGTGATCATATTGGTTGCCTGAACCGGAGTCATCCGGACATCGCGCTGCCCGATCCCGGTTTGCACCAAAACCCCTCCATCTTTTTTATTCGTGGAATCTGCAAAAATCAGTCCCGTTTGCTCTTCTTCCAACTGCGCAAACGACGGGTCGTGAAACACTTTACCGTTCCAGATTACTTTTTGCCCAAGTCCCAGACGCTTCGCATATTCCTCCAGTTTTTCAGGGCCGAGCGTTTTGGCCACGGTGCCAAACACAATGTTGCAGGAGTGGGCATAAGCTTCGGCAAACGTAATTTTGCCGTGCCCTTTGGGATCATTGTCCCGCAAATGGTAAGCATCCAATTTTCCTTTGCAATGGAAGGTGGTGTCCGGGCGGACCAACCCCTGATCCAACGCCGCCACCGCGACCACGGTCTTAAAGATCGATCCGGGCGTTGCCTCCATCACAGCCCGGTTTTCCCAATGATTTTCCCCTTCCTTTTCCGAATTTCCTTTCGGCCGGCTGGCCATCGCCAGGATATCCCCGGAAGAGATCTCCTGAATCACCACCGAACCGTCCTCCACGCTTTCCTCTTGCAACAGGTTTTCCGCCATTTGCTGAATCTCTTTGTCCAATGTGGTGACAAGGGTTTTGGGCCGCTCCTCGGATCCGCGTTGAATATCTTTTCGTTTCATTTGCACCCCGTTTAACGGTTTTCCCGTCCGTGCCTTGGTATAAATTAAAAGATGCTCTTCTTCTCCGTGCAAAAATGGTTCAAAAGCTTGTTCAAGCCCGGAGATGCCAATGAATGATTCGGGATGCCAATTTCCGTTTTTGGCTTGCTCCTGATACCGGTTTTTCAAAAGGAGCGGACTGCGGGCAATCTGTCCGATCACTTGTTCCGCCACTTGATTTAAGGTCATGCGCTGGTCCGATTGCACCACCATCACCCCCGGGATGTTCATCGCTTCGATCCTCTTCCGTTCCAAGGGGGACAGGGTGATTTCTTCCCCGCGAATGCCGGACAAGATCACGGGAGACTTCAGATGCAACAACTGGCGCCGGAATGCCTCATACGGATAATGGATCCATTCGGAAATCTGTTTGAATTGCTCCTTCCGCAACTCCAGCTGTTCTTCACTTTGCGGAAAAACCAGCAAATGCCAATCGTTTCCTCCGACCAACGTTTCTTGATGTCGATCCAAAATGTCCCCGCGGCCGCTTTGAATTACAATTTCACTGTTTTGCCGCGTTTGGGCCATGGTGACCAAATCCACTTGTTTATTTACAATCTCAAAAGACCGTGCCGAGGCGATCTGAATCATGTACAACCGGACCAAAATCACGGCAAACATGGACAAAAACAACAAACTGACTGTGATGCTTCGCCAATTTCGTTTCATCAAGACACCCCACTTCTTTCTTCAGCTTCGACAGGTTGAAAGCGGGGTATACTTCTTATATCAAAGCAACTTTTCATACAAAAAAAGAAAATAAACCATGATTCATTTCAAGCAAATCACTTCTGTTCAGCATTCCTTTTCAGAAACTTCGTTTTTGGCCCGAAAAAAAAGCTCTTGCATTGTTGCAAGAGCTTTCTCCGGTTAATTTTTCTGTTCCCTTTGCGCTTGATTGGCGTTACTCATTTTGATGTATTGATTATGCTGCTCATACGTCTCGGCAAAGTAATGTTCGCCGCTTCCGTCTCCCTTGGTGACATAATACTGGTAGGAATGCCGTTCGGGTTCCAAAGCGGCACGCAACGCTTCTTCCCCCGGATTGGCAATCGGCCCCGGCGGCAAACCTTTGACTTGATATGTATTATACGGGTGCTTTTTGTATTTTAACTGGTGAAAAGGAATATTCTTCCACTCTTCCTTCAACTGCGTCACATACAAAAAAGTGGCGTCTATTCTCAGTTTCTGATTATCGGTGCTGTGCAGCCGGTTATAAATCACACCGGTTATGCGCGGATATTCCTGCTTTGCCTTTCCTTCCCTTTCCACCAGCGACGCAATCGTCACCAGCTTATCCAACGTCATGCCTTTTTCCGGTTCGTTTTGATTGAGCCGGTCACGAATTTTCAGTTTTTCGACACGCTGTGCAAACTGGCCCAGCATGATGTTGATGATTTCCTCTTCCGAAGCCGTTTTTGGAAAGTCATAGGTGCTGGGGAACAAATATCCCTCCAATTTAAACGGTCGGTCGGGATTTTGGGGAATATTCACTTCAAAATTATATTTTGGTTTTTTACTATTCAATAAAGCTAGAAACTTTTCTTTGTCAAAATCCTCTTTTTCCTTTTCCAGGCGATTGGCGATTTTGATGGCATCCCATCCCTCGGGAATGGTCACCGTCACGACATTTTCTTCGCCTTTAGAAAATTTTTCTAATATTTGATCAATGTCCTCATCAGGCTCAATCAGGTAATTCCCGGCTTGCAGATTGGTCTTTTGCTTGAGAAAGACATAGAGACCAAAACAATAGGACCGGCGAATGATTTGCTTCTCCTCCAAAATCTTGCCGACTTGCTTCAATGATGTATTTTTAGGGATTTCCACCGCCACTGGTTCGGTTCGTTCCGGTGAGCCCAAAGTGAAATCCATAAAGAAGTAACCTAGAATCCCCCAACCGGCCAGCAGCGCAATGGTAAAGAAGATGCGCCAAAACCATTTCATGAGACGTGGACTCCTTTTTCTGATTAAATCTCTTCTTTATTACTAGAAACCCTTCTCTATGTTAGCACAGTTTATCAAAAAGAAAACGGGGTTATCCCCCCGTTTTTACTGAAAGTCATGAAAATATAACATTTCGTCAACGGCATCGGCAATATTTTCCCACTCTTGTTCATCCTCAATTTCTTCGATGCGCCCTTGATTGACATGGAACAAGTGCAGATCATCCGGATGATCGCCGTCTTTTTGCAACAAAGCATAGTGCTGTCCGTTCACTTCGACTTCATGGACAATCCGGTATGGGGTGCCGGCCGGTTCGACACCGGAAACCATGTGATCCGGATATTGCTGACGCAAGATATTCACTTCTCTTGCTCCGTGGACCGACAAGTTGTTATTGTTCATTTTCCTCACTTTCCTCTTCCCATTCACTCACCAGTGTGTTAAACACTTCTTCCACCATATCCCATTCTTCTTCATTTTCTTCTTCAATCATTTCCAGATTCAAATTGCCGTCCTCTTCGGTGTAGCGAAAAGCCATCACTTCCTGATAAGGCTCTTGTTCCTCCGGCTCCCCGCCTTGCTCCCCGTCGACCGGCGTGACAAACATATAGCTTTTGCCTGTTTCATCATGATCAAACGTATATAAGATCTCAAACTTTTCCTCTTTCCCGTCTTCCGTCGGAATGATCAAGTATTCCGGTTCATGTTGATGTGCCATTATGATTGCCTCCTCTTTGCATCCAGATATCCTTGCAAAATCCATGTCGCAGCCAATTGGTCAACCACCTTTTTCCGTTTGCGGCGGGAAAGATCGGCATCAATCAAGGTGCGCTCTGCCGCTGCTGTTGACAAGCGTTCATCCCACAAATGCACAGGATATCCATATCGCTTTTTTAATTCTTCAGCCAGTTGCCGGCTCAACTCCCCGCGGGGACCGACAGTCCCGTTCATGTTGCGGGGGAAGCCGACAACCAGCTCTTTTATTTGATATTGTTCCACAAGTTGGTCCAATTCTTGCAACCAGTTACTGTTTTTGCGGTCAATGACTTTGACGCCTTGAGCGGTCAGCCCCAATGCATCGCTGACCGCCACACCGATTCTCCGGTCTCCGGCGTCCAGTCCCAGAATCCGGGGAAAATCATCTATGTGCTTTGAAGAGAATTCATCCAAATCCATTTTCCGATACCTTTCTTATTGATTCTTCCTTTCCACACCCAGATAGTGTTTGACGAGTTCTTCGATAATTTCATCCCGTTCCATTTTCCGGATCATGGCACGGGCATTTTTATGGCGCGGAATATAAGCCGGATCTCCTGAAATAAGATAGCCCACAATTTGGTTGATCGGATTGTAACCTTTTTCCTTCAAGGCCTCATAAACGTGGAACAACAAATCCTTAGGGTCGATCTCATTTCCACCTTTGAAATTAAACTTCATCGTTTCATCCATGGATGATCTCACACCCCTCTCTTAGGAAGATCCGCACTTTACTCCTTCGCCTTTTGCACCGGATTATCCTTTGTTTTTAACAGGACATTTCAGGACAGTTGCCGGCGGATCCACTCACTGACTCCGGCCAATGCAGCCGGCAATTGTTCCGGTTTCTTGCCGCCGGCTTGCGCCATGTCCGGACGGCCGCCACCGCCTCCGCCGCATTGAACAGCCACTTCTTTCACCAATTTTCCGGCGTGCAACCCTTCCTTCACATATTTTGGGGAGACCGAGGCCACGATGGACACTTTTCCGTTGGAAGCCGCGCCCAGCACGATAACGCCTTCTTCCAGATGCTTGCGCAAATCGTCCATCAACGAGCGCAACGGTTCCATGCCGCCGGCTTGCACTTGGGTGGCGAGCACCGGCACTCCGGACACATCCTGCACCTGATTCAGCAATTTGGCAGCCTGAGCCTGATTTAACTTGGCCGTGAGGGATTCGTTCTCCCTTTCCAGCTCTTTCTGGCGGTTTTGCAATTGTTCAATCCGTTCCGGAATATCTTGCGCTTTACTTTTCAATTGCCGGGCAGCCTGGTTGAGCCATCCGATCTGCTCTTCCACAAATGCATAAGCATGGCGCCCGGTCACCGCCTCAATCCGGCGGGTTCCGGAACCGATCCCGCTTTCCCCGGTAATTTTAAAAAGGCCGATTTCACCTGTGAATTTCACATGGGTTCCGCCGCAAAGCTCCAAGCTGTAGTCGTCAATTTTAACGACCCGCACGATGCTGCCGTATTTTTCGCCAAACAAAGCCATGGCTCCCATCGCTTTGGCCTCATCCAGCGGCTTGATCATGATTTCCACCTTATTATTAGCCCAAATCTGTTCGTTTACACGCCGTTCCACTTCTTTGATTTCCTCTTCAGACATCGCGCCGATGTGCGTGAAATCGAAGCGGAGGCGATCCGGTGCAACCAAAGATCCGGCTTGGTTCACATGTTCGCCCAAGACGTCTTTTAAGGCTTGGTGCAACAAGTGGGTGGCCGTATGGTTTTTCACCGTGTCCTGGCGCAAATCGCGAAGAATGGCGGCTTTGACCGTTTCTCCTTCGCTGATCGTCCCTTTTTCAACTTGAACGGCGTGGACATGCTCACCACGCGGTCCTTTTTGCACATCCAGCACGGTCAGTTCCGCCTTCCCGGACAAAATGACGCCCCGGTCGGCGACCTGCCCGCCGCTTTCCGCATAAAACGGGGTTTCTTTCAGGATCAAAAACCCTTTTTGCCCTTCCGTCAATTCGCGAACCCGTTCTTCTTCATGAATCAACACGGAAACGGTGGTCTCGCATTCGGTTTTTTCGTAACCAACAAACTCCGTTTCCACTTGCAATTCCGAAAGAACACCGCCTTGCACCTGCATGCTGTCCGCATCTTCCCTCGCCGAACGGGCCCGTTCCCGCTGTTTCTTCATTTCTTCGTCAAACCCTTGACGGTCGACGGAAACCCCTTGCTCGCGGGCAATCTCTTCAGTCAAATCAAAAGGAAAACCATAGGTGTCATACAACTTGAATGCTTCTTGTCCGGAGATTTCTTGTTTTCCTTCAGTTTTTGCTTTATCCAAGACCTTTTCAAGAATATGCAAGCCTTCGGTCAATGTTTCCAGGAATTTTTCTTCCTCACTCCGGATAACCCGTTGAATGAAATCTTGTTTTTGCAGCGGTTCCGGATAGTAATCTTTCATGATCTCCGCCACAATCGGGGTCAATTCATAAAGGAACGGCCGTTTGATCCCCAGCTTCCGCCCGTAACGGACGGCCCGGCGCAACAAGCGGCGCAAAACATAGCCGCGGCCCTCATTGGAAGGAAGCGCTCCGTCCCCCACGGCAAAAACAATGGTCCGCACATGATCGGCAATCACTTTCAACGCGACATCGGTTTCCTCTTTTTCCCCGTAGGCCACTCCCGCTTTCTCACAGGTTGCCTGGATGATCGGCTGGAACAAATCCGTGTCATAGTTGGTCGGAACATCCTGCATCACGGAAGCCATCCGTTCCAACCCCATGCCGGTATCAATGTTCTTTTTGGGCAGGGGCGTGTAAGTCCCGTCCGGATTGTGGTTGTATTGGGAAAACACGAGGTTCCAGATTTCCAGATACCGTTCGTTTTCGCCGCCGGGGTAACACTCCGGGTCCGAGGGATCACAAAGATGTTCCCCGCGGTCATAGAAAATCTCGGTATTGGGGCCGCTCGGTCCTTCGCCGATATCCCAGAAATTCTCTTCCAGGCGGATGATCCGCTCATCGGGCAAGCCGACTTTCTCTTTCCACAACCGGTACGCTTCCTCATCTTCCGGGTGTATGGTGACGGATAATTTTTCCGGATCCAGCCCCATCCATTTGGGATCGGTCAGGAATTCCCAAGCCCACCCGATCGCTTCTTCTTTAAAGTAATCCCCGACCGAGAAGTTCCCCAACATCTCAAAAAACGTATGATGGCGGGCCGTATATCCGACATTTTCAATGTCATTGGTGCGGATCGCTTTTTGCGAATTCACGATCCGCGGATTTTCCGGTTTCACCCGGCCGTCAAAATACTTTTTCAACGTGGCCACCCCGCTGTTGATCCACAACAAAGAAGGATCATCCACAGGGACAAGCGAAGCACTGGGTTCGATTTTGTGCCCTTTTTCCGCAAAGAATTCAAGATATTTCCGGCGAATTTCACTTGCTTTCATCATCACTTACCTCCTTTTTCCAATAAAAAACCTCCCCGTCCACGCTCAGGGACGAGAAGGCTGTTCTCGCGGTACCACCCTTATTACCGTCAAATCCCGGCCCTTTGGAAGCCGGGTATGTAACACGGTCACCTCATTCAAGGATAACGGCAGATTCTGCCGGCAGGGATTAGCTGCATTCCGGAACTGGCCGTGGATCGATCGGTTCCGGAAAAGCCTCTCAGCCCGCGGGCTTTTCTCTCTGGCGGGGATTCAATCCACTCGGTTCCTTCATCATGTTTCACATATTCGGATGCTCTTTGGTTTTTTTATTATACAATCTGTTTGGCCTGGTTTCAAACCCTTCGTTCAATAAAATGTTGCAAGATATGCTCCGCCGTCACTTTTGCCATCGCAAAAACGGGAACAGCCAAAAGCAATCCCAAAATCCCCCCGATTTCCCCTCCGACCAACAAGGCCAGGATGATAAAGAGTGGATGCATGTGCAGGCTTCGCCCGACAATCTGGGGAGAAATCACATTCCCTTCCAGCATCTGGACAAGGAGATTGACGATCACAACGCCGACGGCCGTTTTGGGAGAAACGGTCAATGCCACAAACAATGACGGAATGAGGCCAAAGATGGGCCCCAGATACGGAATGACATTAAAGACGGCAACCAAAGCCGCCATCAAAAGCGCATAAGGCAACCCCACAATGAGATAACCGATATATGCCAGCACCCCGACAACCACGCAAACCAGAAACTGCCCGCGGATGTAATTGCCCAGCGCTTCGTCCACATCCCGCAACAAACGGAGAATCGGCTTGCGCTGTTTTTTGGGCAACAAAGTGAGCAATGTCCGCTCAATGGATTGAATGTCCTTTAGCATGTAAAAAGCCAAAAACGGAATGATCAAAACGAGAAACAGCTGGTTGATGGTACTGCCGATCCCGCTCATCATGTTGCCCACATAACCGGTCATCTTGTGCTCCAATTTTGACAAAGCCTGCTCGATGCCTTCTTTGACCCCAAACGGCAACAACTCTTTGCTGTGATCGTTGTATTCTTTGATCATGAGCTGGATCCGCCCGTTCCATTCCGGAAGATGTTCAGCCAACTCTTTGAATTGTTGCTGCAAAAGCGGAATGGTGTTCATCGCCAAAATAACGAGGCACAGGATAAACAAACTGTATATGAATAACACCGCCAGACTGCGCGGCAGAAACTTCTGGCTCAACAGATTGACCACCGGATTCAATAAATAGGAAATGATCATGGCAATGAAAAAAGGGCCGAAAACCGCCTTTAAAAATTGAAAAACCCCCGATATCCACGGTCCGAGTTGCATGAGAAAATACAAGATGCCGAGCAGAACAAGGACAAAAAGAGCACGATACAAATATTGCGGCATTTTCCATTGCTCCACGGACGGCACCTCCCGAAACACATCTTACTTATAAGATACGAAATCCTGTCTCATTTTATGAGAAGCAAAAAATCCCCAGGTTTGAAGAAGCCCGGGGATTTTCGCGGGGTTTGGTTATCTTGCGATTTGGAAGCGACGAAGCCCTTTCATCAGCCCTTCCATCATGATTTTGCGCAGCCATCTGTTTTTTTGCATGGCACGCATCATGGACTGCAAATAGTACTGTATCCTGCTTCTTTGCCGCATTTGCATCATCCGTCTGAAGCTGAATAAAATCAATCCGCCTGCGATAAGGGTGTAGAGTGTCCGGCGCATGATGAAGCTCCCTCCTTGTGGGTGAGGTCAGTCCAAATACGAAAGGTGAGAGCTTTCCTCCAAAAACAGGTCATTGAGGGAAGTCAGGGTTCCGTCTTCTTCCACTTGATACACCGAAGTGATTTGATCTTCTTCCGTGGTGATTTCCACAAAGCAGTGCCAGCAATACAGCTGATTGGTTCCCACTTTTCCCAAGTCGTGAGAATTACAATTCGGACAACGAAGCATACTGATTTCCTTCCTTCTAAGACTTGGCATCTTTGACTTCGATTTGGTCGGCGGGAGCAATCAGCACGTCTTCTCCCCAAATCAGCGGTTTATTTGTTTTCAACCACTTTCTGCCGTCCCGAATGTCATTCAAGATGCCGTCAGAGAGTTCGTACCCTATCAGCGTTCCCATTTCTTCCAGAAAATAGACATTTTCCACCGAACCCATTTCATATCCGCTGCTGGTTAAAATGGTGCGTCCTTTTAATTTCTTGTCCCCCGAACAAATGCTCATCCAATTCTTGTTTTTCAAGTTGGCGGAAAATGGATGCTCGTTGTCCACGACGACGGCATCTTTTCCGATGGAGACGATATGGTCCGTCGGAATAAACTTGCGCCTTTTGAACAAGCCGCCGTCTTCCGTCAAAATACCCCTGAACTGCTGCTGATCATCAAACAGAAGATCACAGACGGTTCCCAACTTCTTGCCTGTTTCAAGATGGATGATGGAAAGCCCAATCACTTCCTGGGATTTGCGCAAGGATATCAGCCTCCCCCGCTACCCTTAGTATTGGCGGATCACCGGTGGAAATGCGGGGGACTTGTTACCAGTCTTCCTCGATCAAGTCCTGAAGCCGGCTGTTTCGCTCCTCGCCCCGTTGGTTTTTCAACCCCTCGACCAAGGCTTCCCTTTCCCCGCACATGATCAGATACGATTTGCTCCGGGTAATCCCCGTGTAAATTAAATTCCGCTCCAGCATCCGGCGAAAAGCAAATAATACCGGAAACACCACAATGGGAAATTCGGATCCTTGCGCCTTATGGACGGAACAGGCATAGGCCAGGGAAATTTGACCCAATTGCGTCTTTTTATAAGGGACTTCCAGCCGGTCGTACCGCACCCACAACACCGGCTGATCCCCGGAGGCCTTTTCGTCAATGGCAGTGATAATGCCCATGTCTCCGTTATAAACCGGATGTTCCGTGTGATTGACCAGTTGCAACACTTTGTCGCCCAACCGGAAAACCGTGTCTCCCCAAGCAATTTCCTTTTTTTGCTCGCCCGGGGGATTTAAAACGGCTTGAATCTCTTCGTTGATGCGGTTCACCCCGACGGGGCCTTTGTAAATCGGGGCCAGCACCTGAATGTCAAACAACGTGTACCCTTTTTTGACGGCATTGACGACCGTTTGCACAATGACAGACAACGCTTGTTCTTTTTTGCACGAAAAAAAACGGCGGTCGGGCCGGGGCAACAACAAATCATCCGGAACTTCACCGTTTTTCACGGCATGCGCCAGCTCAATGATCGAAGAACCTTCCTGTTGCCGGAAAATTTCCGTCAACTCGGCACGGGGAATCTCTTTCACCTGCAAGAGATGGTGCAAAACCTGTCCGGGTCCCACGGAAGGAAGCTGGTCCTGATCCCCGACCAAAATCACCTGCATTCCCTTCGGAATGGCCCGAAAAAGCGAATTGGCCAGCCAGATGTCAAGCATCGAAACCTCATCCACAATCAGCAAACTTCCTTCAATCGGATGATCAGCATGATGCTCAAAAAATTCTCCTTTCCATCCCAACAACCGGTGAATGGTCATGGCCGGAAGCCCCGTGGTTTCAGACATCCGCTTGGCGGCCCGTCCGGTGGGCGCAACCAGCCGGATGGGAAACGGCTTTTCCGTTCCTTTGTAATCATCGGGATTAATGGAAATTTCGTTCAGGCGGGAGAACAGCTGACAAATCCCCTGAATCACGGTGGTCTTCCCCGTTCCCGGCCCGCCGGTCAAGATCATCAAGGAAGACGACATCGCCATGATCAAGGCATCTCTCTGCTTCTCCGCATAACTGACTGACAACTCTTCTTCAATCTCCCCGATTTTTCCGTAAATGTCCGCCACCGAGTATTCCGGCTCAAACGGCTCCTCCAGCAATTGCTTGACGCGCATGGCCAGCCCGTATTCCGCATAATACAACGAAGGCAAATAATAGCGACCGTCTTCAACAATCAACCGGTCATCATCCAACAGGTGCTCAACATAAAGCGTCCGCTTCTCTTCCGGAAACCAGCGGACCGCCTCTTCCCCCAACAAATCATTGACTGCTTCGTTCAACTGTTCCCAAGTGACGTAAACATGTCCCCGGGACAAGGAAGCTTCCTTGATCACATACAGCAACGCGGCTTGAAAACGCTCCGGCGCATCTTCGCTGAGCCCTTGTGCTTTGGCAATTTCATCGGCCCGCCGGAATCCGATTCCGTCAATTTCTTCAATCATCCGGTAGGGATTTTCTTTCAGAATGGAAATGGTCTCATGTTTATAAGTTTGTACGATCCGCAGGGCCAGGGCCGGGCCGATTCCGAATTGGTACAAATAAACCAACGCCTGCTCCAGTCCCTGATGTTCATGAAGCTGCTCCGCAATTTTCCGGGCTTTTGCGGCCGAAATCCCTTTGATTTCCTCCAAGCAACGGGGATCGTTTGCAATTTTGTCAAGTGCCTCCGTCCCCAAAAAATCAACGATTTTTTCTGCCGTCTTTTGCCCCACGCCGGTGAACAGCCCGCTGGAAAGATAACGGATGATGGCGTCTCTGGAGCGCGGAATCTCTTTTTGCACGCGATGGGCATGCCATTGCCGGCCAAACTTGGGATGGTTTCTCCACTCTCCGTAGCAACAGTAGACTTCTTCCTGATACGGGCGCAACATGTTGCCGACCACGGTGATCTCCTCTTCCTCCACTTCTTCGGAGGCATCCGTCACCTTCAAGATAAACACGCCATATCCGGTTTCCTCGTTATAAAAAATTTCCTGTTTGAACACGCCTTTGACATAGCTTTCTTGAAACAGCTCCAACTGTGTATTCATGACACTCACCCTGATTCATGCCTTAAAGAAAAGGACCTCAAACAAATATCTGAGGTCGCTTTTACGAATTATCCCGTAAAATCTTCTTTCATTTCATCCATCACGTATTCCATCGCACATTCGGGGGAGCAAAATTCCGCTTGCTCCTGCTCCGCATCCCAATCGATGCGGGACGGGTCAAACGGATTATATTCGTGTTCGCAACAACGGCAGCGCTTGGTTTGCACCACTTGATCCAGTCCCTGTTCCAAGCGTTTTAAATGTTTTTTTTCCAACTTTAATATTTTGGCAATAAACTCCATAATTTGTTGTTTATTCTCAAAATACAACGGATCTTCTTTGGCATACGTGGTCGGATTCCACCATACCCACCGGCCGTCGGAAAGGTGGGCGACGTAAAAGTCATCCACCACCCGCTCCGAAGCTTGTTCCAAACGTTGATAGGAAGGAAAACCCAACTCGGCGGCCAAATTATCCATCAATGCACGGTCAATGTCGGCAAGCATGGTTTTCCAGTCAATGTTGTCCAATTCCTTTTCCCAATCTTCCATTTGATCAAGGGCATGCAAATTCAATGGTCTCCCTCCCTTTCTTTTTCCATTTGTTTCGATTTCCACCCTTGTTCATTCCTGCTTTTGCCGGTTTTCACACCGAAGTCAACCGCTTTACAACCGACGCCGTGATTTGCGCCGCCTGTCTCACTTCTTCTTCGGTATTTTCCCAGCCAAAACTGAAACGGATGGCCGATTTTGTCACGTCATCCGGTAAATTCATCGCTTTTAAGACATGCGACACTTCCAGCGTTCCGGACGTACATGCCGAACCGCTCGCACATGCGATGCCTTCCAAATCAAAATTCATCAGTAACGTTTCAGAATCCGTACCGGGAAAACTGACATTACAAATATGGGGAAGGCTCTGGTCGGGATCGCCGTTGATCACGTGACGCGTCCCGTGTTTTTCCAGCTCTTTCAAAAAGAGTTTCCGCAACCCGTCCATTTTCGCCCGGTGTTCTGCGCGTTTTTGGCTGGCGATTTCCGCTGCTTTTCCAAATCCGACGATTCCCAAAACGTTTTCCGTTCCGGCACGGCGCCTTCTCTCCTGGGCACCTCCAAAAAAGCGGGGAATCAGCGGAACCTCCGGTGCGATATAAAGGGCCCCCGCCCCTTTGGGACCATTGATCTTATGGCTGGAGATGGTGACCAAATCCACGGGCAATGTTTTTACATCAATTTCTTCCACCCCGAATGCCTGTACCGCATCGGTATGAAAAAAAATCCCCCGTTCCCGGGCCCATTCGCCGATTTCCCGGACAGGCTGAAGGGTGCCCACTTCATTGTTTCCATACATGATGGAAACAAGTGCCGTCTCCGGCCGGGCCGCCTCTTTCAAAGCCTCCAAGTCCACAAGCCCTTTGGAATTGACCGGGAGATAAGTGACTTCAAACCCGTTCCGTTCCAAATAATGGCATGTATCCAAAACTGCATGGTGTTCAATCTGGGATGTGATCAAATGATTTCTGCCTTTTTTGCGTTCCGCCTCCATGACCCCGAACAAGGCCAGGTTATCGGCTTCGGTTCCGCCGCTGGTAAAGACAATCCTGCTGCTGTCGGCATTCAGGCTTTGAGCGATTTGGTCACGTGCCCGATCCAGCGCGCTTCTCACTTCCCGGCCGTATTGATGGATACTGGAGGGGTTTCCAAACGCATGATCCAAAAAAGGCAACATGGCTTCTTTCACTTTCGGATGTATCGGCGTTGTCGCTGCATGGTCTAAATAAATGGGCATTGATTTTCACCTTACCTGCTGAACTCTTAAAAAATCTATAATAAAAAGATACGCCTTTTCGCTTCGTTTTAAAAGTTTCTTCAGATATAAAACATATAACCGTCATGATTTCCGTCATCGGAATCATTGATCAATGAGGCCAGTGTGGTGCTGTCCAACTCTTTGACAATGGCATCCCGGACACGTTTCCACAAGTTCCGTCTGGCGGGATCATCTTCTTCGGTGTATTCCACCAGGTTGATGGGGCCTTCCAAAACCCGGATGATGTCCCCGGCAGTGATTTCTTCAGGATCTTTTGCCAGTTTATATCCGCCGTAAGCTCCGCGTACACTCCGCACCAGTCCGGCATTCCGCAGCGGGGCGATCAGCTGTTCCAGATAATGTTCCGACAACCCGTGGCGTTCGGCCACGCTCTTTAAAGGAACCGGCCCTTGTCCAAACCGTTTGGCCAGATCCATCATAATGGTTAAACCATATCGACCCTTGGTTGAAATTTTCAAGATTGCCACTCCTTTAACTTACTTAATCAAACATTTGATGGTTTTCATATGCCGTTTCAAAAATTTCCGATGCCCGTGTGCCGATCGCAAGGCATATGGACCGACAGTTCATTGTCAGTGTATCATAGCTTCATTCTCTTTTAGCAATCTTTTTTCCTGTACTTTTTGTTACATTCCGCTTGGAAAAGTTCTGTATCCCTTTACTTTTCCTGAATTTATCATAAAAATAAAACGTAGATGATTGATCTGAGAAAGGCGGAACCCTATGGACTTGTTTGAATACGGATACCAACAAACCAAAAAGGAAAGTGAACCGCTTGCAGCCCGGATGCGTCCCCGTCACATCGATGAAGTGATCGGACAACAACATATCATCGGACCGGGAAAACTGCTCCGGAGGATGATCGAAGCCGATCGACTTTCTTCCATAATTCTTTACGGGCCGCCCGGCACGGGGAAAACAACCCTGGCGCATGTAATCGCCAACCACACACAAGCTTACTTTGAACAACTGAATGCAGTGACCGCCGGTGTCAAAGATATACGCCAAGTCATCTCTGAAGCCAAAGAACGGTTAACCATGCACGGCCGCCGTTCCGTCCTCTTCATAGACGAAATCCACCGCTTCAACCGCTCCCAGCAGGATGCCCTGCTCCCGCACGTGGAGAACGGAACCATCATCCTGATCGGCGCAACGACCGAAAACCCGTCATTTGAAGTGAATGCCGCGCTGCTTTCCCGTTCCCGCATGTTTATGTTGGAACCACTGAAGGATTCTGAAATCCGGCAAATTCTGCTGCAAGCTTTACAGGACCCGGAGCGGGGATACGGCAAGGAAAACATCCGGTTGGATGAAGAGGCGCTTCAGCATTTCGTCCGCGTGGCCGGCGGGGACAGCCGCAACGCTTTAAACGCGTTGGAACTCGCGGTTATGACCACTCCCCCTGACCAAGACGGCGTCCGCCACATCACGCTGGATATTGCCGAAGAATCAATCCAGAAAAAAGTGGTGCGTTACGACAAAAGCGGCGACAACCATTATGATACCATTTCCGCCTTTATTAAAAGCATGCGCGGTTCGGATCCGGATGCCGCGCTTTATTACCTGGCAAAAATGTTAAAGGCCGGGGAGGATCCCCGTTTCATCGCCCGCCGGATTTTGATCCATGCAGCCGAAGATGTCGGAATGGCCGATCCGCGCGCACTGTTGATCGCTTCAGCCGCTGCGCACGCGGTGGACTTGGTGGGCCTGCCTGAAGCGCAAATCCCCATGGCGCAAGCGGTGATTTACATCGCCACCGCCCCGAAAAGCAATGCCGTGGTGAGAGGAATTCAAGAAGCCATGCAAGCCGTTGAAAACGAAAAAGACGGATCCGTTCCCCCGCATTTGCGCGATGCACACTTTCACGGCGCCAAAGAACAAGGCAGAGGAAAAGGATATTTGTATCCGCACGACTATCCCCGCGGTTATGTGCGGCAAGATTATTTACCGGCAGAACATCGCGGAAAAACCTTTTACCATCCGACAACTCACGGTTATGAGAAAAAATTGCAACTGTTTATGAACTGGATGAAGGAAACGCCCGGGGAATCCAAAAAATAAAAATCAGGTACGGCTTTCGTACCTGATTCTATCTTTCCCCGTCAGTTTTCTTTCTTTTTAAATATTTTTTCTTCCCGGTCTTTTCGTTTCAGGGCAGCGATCCCGGCCAATGCCAAAGCAAGGGGCACAAAAAAGTTAATTCCGCCATCATCGGTCAAAATTTCAACCAAGGCATAAATCACCGCGATCACGAGCATCATGATCCCAAAATGTTTGATCTTCATTCTCCGGCTCCTTTTTTCCAGATATTGTTCATTGTTATGTAAAGATTCCAAGTCATCTAATTCATACAAAATGATTGAATTTCTGTCAAGATGATGATTTCAAATTCTTACAAAAGTGATTCCTTCATGGAAAAAATCACTATTGTTCCACCTGTTTCCAAGGATTTCTCTCATCTCCGAATAACCCGGTTTCCGGCGGGATTCCTTGATTCTCCCTTTCCGCCACATAAACCCGGTCTTCATAACGGACATAATCTCCCGGTTGATAAACACGATCAGCTTGCCAAGGTTCAACGGATCTTTCTTCTTCTTTGGGGTCCGGACTCGTAGTTTCCGGTTCATCTTTGTCGACCGGATTCACCTTTGGCTTCTGAACCGATTCGGGGGTTTTTTCCACTTCCCGGTTTTTTTCCTCATGCATGTCAGCCTCAAAAGTTTTCACATCGGAAACTTCTTGCGATGCTTGAGCCACGGGCTCCGGTGCGTGGAACGTCCGGGTAATCTCGGGAATTTCAGGAACATGCCGCACCACGACCCTTTCTGCAGACAACCCGTGGACAGCCTCTCTTTGTTCTTCATTATCCATCAAACGTCCGGCACCCATTCCCACAGCCAGCAAAATCACACACGTCCACACCAGCTTGTTGGGAATGCGTTGTTTTTTTCTGGAGGAAGGAAGCGGCGGCAAGGTTGATCCTGACACCTTCCGTGTAACCACTCTGATTTTCAATGATAAATCCTCCTTATGTAGAGAATTGAGATCATAAATATGAAAACTTCGACGTTATTTAAATGACCCCTTCGCTTTACCAACGATTTACTGAAACAAACAAGAGTATCATTTATCTATTTGGTCATATTACCTAATGTTGACTCAGAAAGGAGGAAGAAATTATGAATCAATTTCAACATCAACAGGAAAATCAAACCATGAACCCTTCGGTTCCCCCTTCACTGAACCATGGCGCTCATGAAATGATGGATGTGCATGAACTTTTATCTTTTGGTATCAACACATTGAACCAATATACCATGTTGGAACAGCAATGCACTTGCCAGGAACTCCGCGATATCATCCGGCGGCAACATGAATTCATGACACAAGAATATAATACATTGCTTGAATGTTTCTCCACTGGAACCCCGCCTCAACAACCCACCGGCAAGTATGAAATGAAGCAAGGAAACAACGTGATTTACGGCATGGAAGCCGGTACGCCGAAGAAACCGATCCAATCCGCCAATGAATGGAACAACGAACACATTTCCCAACAAATGATGGGACTGATGAAAACTTCTGCCGCCGAGAAAGCAAGAGCCGCTTGCGAAATCACCAACCCCGTGGTACGCCGCGTCGTTCAAGACAGCGTGGCCAACTGCCTGGAGATGGCGTATGAAATCTTCCTGTATCAAAACAAAAAAGGATACTATCAGGTGCCTCAGCTCCCGTCGGACGTCATGCAACAAATGATCCAATCTTACCAACCGGCCAATGACATAATGGCCTCTTCCCCGCAGGCACCGGTGCAATAAACGGGAGACCGCTCCTTTCCAAGGGGCGGTTTGTATTTTTTAGAAAAAACAAAAGCCGCAAAGCATCGGCGGGGTGCTTTACGGTTGATCAGTGTCCTTTTTCTGTTTGGAACGTTCCATTTCTTCAACCAATGAATACACTTGTCGCCAGTTGGTAATCCGTTTTAAAGGCACCGGAAAGTCGCGATTGTAGACGGCATCGACGATCACCGTGGGCACCTGGCTTTTCACCAGCTTTTCCAAATGATCGGGAGCATCTTCGAAAAACAGCTCCACTCCCAGTTCCTTGGAAACTTTTCCTTTATCTTGCGAATTCATGATCAGATTTTTTCCGTTATAAGGAAAGCCGTGTTCTTTCAGCCACTTCCTGGTAACGCTTTCAATATTTTTCAGATCGGGCCGCGCGGTAATAAAATAAATCTGGTGTCCTTGGTCAGCCAGATCATTTAACACTTCCACAGCATGATTTAACGGGACACCCAGCTGGTAAATTTCTTCTTCCAGCGAACGCCACAGTTTTTGCCCTTCTTTCGGTGTCAAACCATACGCTTTATCCAAATAGAAGTCTTGCACATCTTCCACTTTGACTTGTTGATTCAATTTCCGGTTGTAAATTTCCACAGCGGCACGGTGAGTATCTTTGATGGTATTGTCGATATCCACACCAATAATCATGTTTTTCGCCTTCCTCTGTCATTCCACACATAATAAAAAAGAGTCCCGTTATGCCGTGCTCCGTTAGTTTTGAACCTGCTCTCTCGCAGGTGGGTGTCCTGCATCCATGTTCGAAGGTCCACTCACTTTTCGTGGCTTCCCCTAGCATGGATGACGCAGACTCCCTTTTCATGGGTGTTGGCTCAAAACATCCCGGCGGACACGTACATCGCAGGACTCGTTTCGTTGCTTCTATATTACCAAAAATTTAAAGGTGCATCAAGCCAGAACGTCTTCAGCCTTCTTCTTTGGCTTGATTTGGATGTGCAGTTCATCCAACTGGCTTTCTTCGACCGGAGAAGGCGCTTCGGTCAACAAGCAACTGGCTTGCGCGGTTTTCGGGAAGGCGATGCATTCCCTGAGATTGCTCCGTTTGGCCAGCAACATGACAATCCGGTCAAACCCGAAGGCGATTCCTCCGTGCGGCGGAGCCCCGTACTCAAAAGCTCTCAGCAAAAAGCCGAATTTTTCTTGGCTTTCTTCTTCGGTGATGCCCAACGCTTTAAACATTTTTTCCTGAATTTCCCGTTGGTAAATCCGTTGGCTTCCCCCGCCGATTTCATAACCGTTTAACACCATGTCATAAGCTTTGGCCCGAACTTTGCCCGGGTCGGTTTCCAACAGATCGATGTCTTCTTCCACCGGCATCGTGAACGGATGATGCATCGCATAATAGCGTCTGTCTTCCTCCGAATACTCAAGCAGCGGGAAATCGACAACCCAGGCGAACCGGTAAACATCCGGGTCAATCAAGCCCAGCTCCTGCCCCAGCAGCAACCGCAATTGCCCCAGCACATGAGCCACCACAGCAGGCTGGTCCGCAACAAAGAACAACAAATCTCCCGTTTCGGCACCGGTGATTTCCTGAATCCGGGAAATCTCTTCCTCTGTTAAAAACTTGGCCACCGATCCTTTCACACCGGACTCTTTCAAGGCCAGCCACGCCAATCCTTTCGCCCCCAGCTCCTGTGCCTTGGCACTCCAACCGTCGATTTCTTTCCGGCTCCAGCCGGCACACCCTTTGGCACAAATCGCTTTGACTTGCCCGCCGTTTTGGATGGTTTTGGCAAAGACTTGGAAAGAAGTGTTTTTCAAGGCTTCCGACAGATCGTTCAGCTCCATGCCGAAACGCAAATCCGGTTTATCCGATCCGTAGCGTTCCATGGCTTCCTGATAAGTCAGACGCGGGAAAGGGGTTTCCACCTTGACCCCGATAGTCTCCTGGAACAATTCGGCCATCATTTGCTCCATCATCGACTGCAGTTCTTCGGCCGGCAAGAAAGAAGCTTCAATGTCGATCTGGGTAAATTCCGGTTGCCGGTCGGCACGCAAGTCCTCATCCCGGAAACAACGGGCAAATTGGAAATACCGGTCCATGCCCGCCACCATGAACAACTGTTTAAACAATTGAGGCGATTGGGGAAGGGCATAAAATTCCCCTTCGTGCAGACGGCTCGGCACCAAATAATCACGTGCTCCTTCCGGTGTGCTTCGAGTGAGCATCGGGGTCTCCAATTCCATAAAGTGGTTCCGGTCCAAAAAGCGGCGGACCACTTGCATGGCTTTGTGGCGGATTTGCATGGTGGTCTGCATGCCCGGACGGCGGAGATCCAGATAACGGTATTTTAAGCGGATGGCTTCATCCACTTCTTCATCATCGGTAATCATGAAAGGCGGGGTTTTGGCGGCATTAAACACGTGCACCTCTTTTGCGAGCAACTCGATTTCCCCGGTTTCCATGTTGGGGTTGACATTTTCCGGATCGCGTTCAACCACTTCCCCGCGCACCGCCAAGACATACTCGCTCCGGATTTGATCGGCAACCGCCGCCGCTTCTGCGGAAATTTCCGGATTAAACACCACCTGCACCAGCCCGGTGCGATCACGCAAGTCGATAAAAATGAGACCGCCCAGGTCTCGGCGCTTTTGCACCCATCCATTTAACACAATCGTTTTTCCGGCCAGTTCTTTGGTGCATTCGGAAACATAATGGGTACGATAAACCTGTTCCACGCTTATCTCCTCCTGATGTTTGCTTTGATATATGGAATCAACTGTTCAAGCTCAATCGTTTCCTGTTCTCCGGAGCCCAAATGTTTGACGTTGATTTTTCCTTGCTCCAGCTCGTCTTCACCCAAGATGGCGGCAAAGCGGGCATGGCTCCGGTCCGCTGCTTTGAATTGCGCCTTCATTTTCCGGCCCAAATAATCCTGATCGGCGGCAATCCCGGCTTCCCTCAATGCCTTCAGCCATTTCACACCGGCTGTTTTTGCTTTCTCCCCGATGGTGATCAAATAACAATCGATGCCTTTTTGGACGGGAATTTCCACCTTCTGCTCCTCCAAAGCCAACAGCACCCGTTCCAGCCCGATGCCAAAACCAAAACCGGGCATTTCCGGCCCGCCGAATTCTTCCACCAGGCCGTTATAGCGGCCGCCTCCGCCGATGGTCCCTGCTTGGGCCCCCGCAACATCCACCATGAACTCAAAAGCGGTGTGGGTGTAATAATCCAGTCCCCGCACCAGGCGGTCATTGATCACATACGGGATTTCCAAAGCATCCAGATACGACTTGACTTGCTCAAAATGCTGCCGGGCCGGCTCACTCAGATCGTCCAAAATCGACGGCGCCTCCATCGCAATCTCTTTGGTCTTCGGATCTTTGCTGTCCAGAATGCGCAGAGGGTTTTTGTACAAACGTTCCCTGGCTTCTTTTGACAAGGAATCTTTGACCGGTTCAAAATAATCGATCAGGCGCTTCCGGTAACGTTCCCGCGTTTCCTGATCGCCCACGCTGTTGATTTCAACCCGGACATCTTCTAATCCCAACGCTTGATAAAAATGCATCCCGAGTGCAATCACTTCCGCGTCCAACGCCGGATCCGCGCTTCCGAACACTTCCACCCCGAACTGGTGAAACTGGCGTCTTCTTCCGGCCTGGGGATTTTCATACCGGAACATCGGCCCGATATAATACCATTTCGTCGGTTGCGGATCGGCAAACACTTTTTTCTCCACAAAAGACCGGACCACTCCGGCCGTTCCTTCCGGACGAAGCGTTAACGCCCGCTCGCCGCGGTCATGAAAACTGTACATTTCTTTTTCAACGATATCGGTCGCTTCCCCCACCCCGCGTTGATAAATCTCCGTATGTTCAAACAAAGGGGTGCGGATTTCGCGAAAACCGTACAGGCGGCAAATCTTGCGCGCCGTCTCTTCCATCCATTGCCATTTCTCCACTTCGCCCGGCAGAAGATCGTCCGTTCCGCGCGGAACAAAGTATTTCGGCGATGCTTGATATTTCATGAACGCATTCCCTCCTAAACACCCGTCTTCCGTATTCACAAATTAAAAAATCTCCCGCCACTGACTTATTGTCAGGGACGAGAGATTGGTTTAACGATTCCCGTGGTGCCACCCTAATTGGAAACAATGAGTTTCCCGCTTTCACACTCGTTATCGCCGAGTTACGTCTAAGTCTACTGGCCAACATTGGCGTTCGGTTAGATACTCCGGGTGTCTTTCACTGCCCCGTCACAAAGGAAATCTTCCAGCCTCAGGATTCCCCTCTCTGGTTGCTCGCCAGACAGCTACTTTTCCCATCATCGTGCGAATATCCATTTCAAGTTGATTTATCTAAAGATTTTAATGAGGGAGATAGCTTTTGTCAAGAAAAAGATCAATCTTTTTTCTTTTGCACTGTGTGATGAATTCATGAATCATGGTATGGTAATGATGGACAGGAGGGATCATCATGAAAGTGTTCGTCATCCTGGGAAGCATCAACATGGCTCTTGCGGTGGCCATCGGGGCTTTTGGCGCTCACGGACTGGCCCCCAGGGTAACGGATAAAATGCTTCAAACCTGGGAAACAGGCGCTCATTATCATATCATTCATGCCCTTGCATTGATTGCCGTCGGCCTGTTGATGAGTAAAGCAGGCCAAGCTTCATCGCTCATGAGCATCGGCGGTTGGCTCTTGTTTGCCGGCATCGTCATCTTTTCCGGAAGTTTGTATACGCTGGTCTTGACCAATGTAAGCAAATTCGGCATGATTACACCGATTGGCGGTGTCTGCTTCATTATCGGCTGGATCCTGGTTGCCATTGCCACCGCCAAAATGGCCATCGAATAAGGACACGTTTCCAAAAAAAATCCCTGCCACTTACGACAGTGACAGGGATTTTTTGTTCAGCCCCGCAACAGCTTTTCCATATGCGAGACCACATTATCCACATGGAAACCATACTCTTTCATCACCCGGGACCCCGGAGCCGATGCCCCGAAACGATCGATGCCGATCACCGCGCCGTTGTCGCCGACATAAGCATCCCATCCCATCGGATGAGCGGCTTCCACCGCAAGGCGTGCCTTGATGTTGGAAGGCAACACCGATTCACGGTAATCCTCAGGCTGTGCGTCAAACAACTCCCGGCATGGCATGCTGACAACCCGGACATGGATTCCTTTTTCAGCCAGTTTTTGTTGTGCCTCAACCGCCAGGCTCACTTCAGAACCGGTGGCCAGGATAATGCCATCCGGTTTTCCCCCTTGGGCTTCGGACAGAACATAAGCCCCTCTTTCAATGACAGTGCGGTCTTTGCCCACCGTTCCTTCCAGAACCGGCAATCCTTGCCGCGTCAAAACAAGCGCAACGGGATGTTCTTTTTGGCTCAATGCATAAGCCCAGGCGGCAACGGTTTCATTCGCATCCGCCGGACGGATTACCTTGAGTCCCGGAATCAAACGCAAAGACGGAACATGTTCCACCGGTTCGTGTGTCGGCCCGTCTTCCCCGACTGCAATGCTGTCATGCGTAAAGACATAAACAACAGGCAGTTTGGACAAAGCGGCAAGTCGGATAGACGGACGCAAATAATCGGAAAAGACCAGGAAGGTTCCGCCATACGCACGAACCCCGCCGTGGAGCAGCATTCCATTTAACGCCGCACCCATGGCATGTTCGCGCACACCAAACCAAATGTTTCTTCCCGAGTAATCTTCGGCATGGAACACGCCCTCTTCTTTCATCATGGTATTATTGGACGAAGCCAAGTCAGCTGATCCGCCGATCAATTCCGGAACCGCTTTGGCCAGGGCCTGCAACGTTTGACCGGAGGCGGCCCGGGTGGCAAGCGGCTTGTCTTCAGTGGTGAATTTCGGCAATTGTTGTTCCCAATCGGCCGGCAGTTCCCCTCTCATCACCCGGTGGAACTCCCGCGCCAGTTCCGGGTGTTTGACTTCATACTGTTTCAACAAGTCTTGCCATGCCGCTTCCGATTCACTCAGTTTGGAAGCGAGATCATCAAAGTATTGCCGCACTTCCGCCGGAACCGTAAACGGTTCTTCATAAGGCCAGCCATATTCTTTTTTCACCGCTTCCACTTCATCTTTGCCGAGCGGTTTTCCGTGGACTTCGGAAGTACCGGCACGGTTGGGGCTTCCATACCCGATGATCGTGCGCACTTCAATCAAAGTCGGACGGTCGGTCACTTTTTGTGCTTCTTCAATCGCTTTGCCGATGGCATCCAGATCATTTCCGTCTTCCACCAGGAGATAATGCCAGCCATAAGATTCATAGCGTTTTTTCACACTTTCAGTAAAGGCGTGGGCCAATTCTCCATCCAGGGAAATATCGTTGGAGTCATACAGGGCGATCAACTTGCCCAAACGCAAGTGTCCGGCCAGCGATGCGGCTTCTGCCGAAACCCCTTCCATCAAATCGCCGTCACTGCACAACACATAGGTGTAATGGTCCACGACATTCAAACCGTCACGGTTGAAACGCGCGGCCAAATGGGCTTCCGCCATCGCCATCCCGACCGCAGTGGAAATCCCTTGCCCGAGCGGACCTGTGGTCGCTTCCACACCGGGGGTGTAATTGGCTTCCGGATGGCCGGGCGTTAAGCTTCCCCACTGACGGAAGTTTTTCAGATCATCGATGGAAAGCGGATATCCGAACAAATGCAGGAGACTGTACAGCAAGGCACTGCCGTGACCGGCAGACAACACAAACCGGTCGCGGTTGAACCATTTCGGGTTTTTCGGATTGTGTTTCATATATTTTGCCCAGAGTTCGTAGGCCATCGGGGCCGCTCCCATCGGCAATCCCGGATGTCCTGAATTTGCTTCTTCAATCTGATCAATCGACAACATACGAATGGTGTTTACAGCTAATTGATCCACGTTGGACACTATGTATCCTCCTTTTTTATCTGACTGATTACTCAGCGGGTATTATAACATATCTGTCTCTTTTAGGATGCTTCTTTGCTCTCCAAAATAAAAGTGACCGGCCCGTCATTGGTGAAAGAAACTTCCATCATCGCGCCAAATATGCCGGTTTCGACCGGAACACCGTAACTTCTCAAAATTTCATTAAAACGCCGGTACAACGGTTCCGCCACTTCCGGTTTGGCCGAACGCATGAAATTGGGGCGCCGGCCCTTCCGGCAGTCCCCGTACAATGTAAACTGGGAAACCGAAAGTATGGCACCCTTCACATCCAGCAACGAATGATTCATTTTCCCGCTTTCGTCCTCAAAAATCCGGAGATGAACCGCCTTGTCGGCCAAGTAGCGCAAATCCTCTTCCGTGTCCCCTTCTTTAAAACCGACAAGGAGAAGGAGCCCGTGATCAATGGCTCCCGTCACTTCCCCATCCACGGTCACACGGGCATTTTTCACCCGCTGCAAAACCACCTTCATGCCTGACACCGTCCTTTGCTATCATTGAATAATCCGACGAACGCTGTAAATGTCGCGAACTCCCTTGACCCGTTCCACCACGGATTTCAAGTGATTGATGTTTTGAATTCCCACCCGGATGTGGATGGAAGCGATGCCGCGCCGGTCCCCTTTGGCACTGACGGCCGACAAACTGGTCTGGGTGTCGCTGATGACCTGGAGCACTTCATTCAACAAGCCTTGCCGGTCAAATCCGGAAACCTCGATATCGACCTGATAATGCTGGGAAGTTTGGCTGTCCCACTCCACTTCGATTCTCCGCTCTTTCGGGACATTATTCAAATTGGGGCAATCCGCCCGGTGAACCGTGACCCCGCGCCCTTGTGTCACATATCCGGCAATATCGTCCCCGGGAACGGGATTGCAACACCGGGACAAGCGGATGAGCAGATTGTCGACGCCTTTGACCCGGACTCCCTGATCCGCTTTGTGGTTTCGGTGGCGCATCGTTTTCACGTCCGGCAGGACGACCGGTTGTTCTTCCTCTTTGAGACCGTCTGTTAACCGGTTGACAACCTGTGCAGTGGTAATCCCCCCGTATCCGACGGCCGCAAACAAATCATCCGGATCCTGAAAGTTAAATTTCCGGGTCACTTCTTGAATGCGTTCATTGGTCAATACTTCGCTCACTTTAAAGTCATGTTTTTTCAAAAGCGCTTCCACCATTTCGCGGCCTTTGACAATGCTTTCTTCCCGTCTTTGCTTTTTGAACCAGCTGCGAATTTTATTCCGTGCATTGGAGGATTTGACAATTTTGAGCCAATCCTGGCTGGGGCCGTAACTGTGCTTGGAAGTAAGGATCTCGACAATGTCTCCCGTGTGAAGCTGATAATCCAGGGGGACAATCTTTCCATTCACCTTTGCCCCGATGCACATATTGCCGATATCCGTATGAATCCGGTAGGCAAAATCGAGCGGGACGGAGCCTTGTGGCAACTCAATCACATCCCCTTTGGGGGTAAACACAAAAACCGAATCCGAGAACCAATCCACCTTCAGGCTTTCCACAAACTCCAGCGCATCTTTCGTTTCTTGCTGAAGCTCCATCATTTCACGGAACCATTTGAGCTTTTCTTCAAATTTGCTGTTTTCAATGGTGCTTCCTTCTTTATATGCCCAATGGGCCGCAATCCCGTATTCAGCCGTCCGATGCATTTTCATGGTGCGGATTTGCACCTCGATCGGCTCTCCTTTGGGACCAATCACCGTCGTGTGCAACGATTGATACATATTGGCTTTCGGCATGGCAATGTAATCTTTGAAACGGCCGGGCATCGGTTTCCAGATCGTATGAATGATTCCCAACACCGTGTAACAATCCCGAACCGTGTTGACGATGACCCTGACCGCCATCAAATCATAGATCTCATTAAATTCTTTGTTTTGCGTCACCATCTTGCGATAAATGCTGTAAATATGCTTCGGGCGCCCGGAAATATCCAGCACCGGGACATCCGAACCTTCCAGGCGTTCGGACAACGTCGAAATGATTTCATCCAGATATTGTTCGCGTTCCGCCCTTTTTTTCTTCATCAGATGAACGATCCGGTAATATTGTTGCGGGTTCAGATAACGGAGGGCGGTGTCCTCCAATTCCCATTTGATCTTGGAAATTCCGAGCCGGTGAGCAAGCGGGGCGTAAATTTCCAGCGTTTCCCTGGACTTTTCCCTTTGTTTCTTTTCGGGCATGTATTTTAACGTTCTCATGTTATGGAGACGGTCTGCCAACTTGATCAGAATCACGCGAATGTCTTTGGCCATGGCCACAAACATCTTCCGGTGGTTTTCCGCTTGGTGCTCCTGATTCGACTTGAATTTCATGCGTTTGCGCAACTTGGTCAAACCATCCACCAGTTTTCCGACAGCAGGCCCGAATTTTTCTTCCACTTCTTCCAAGGTGACACTGGTGTCTTCCACCACATCATGCAGCAGGGCGGCGATCAGTGTCGTTAAATCCATCTTCAGCTCCGCCAAGATGATGGCAACTTCCACCGGATGATGAATATAAGGCTCACCGGATTTCCGGGTTTGTCTCTCATGCGCTTTGGCGGCAAATTCGTAAGCCGCCTTCAGGCACATCACATCTTCTTTCGATAAATACGACTCAGCAATATCGATTAATGCATCGATCGGCATACCTCTCACATCCGTACCAAAAATAAGTTTTCCTTTTATTATCACTCAATGGCTTGTGAAAGTAAAGGGAAATGCAGATATAGGAAATAAACCGATCGGTGATCCCAATCGGTTTATTTATGCCGGCGGATCCGGAACATCCCGGACCGGCCCCATCCTCCAGTTTGTCTGCGGATATATAAACTGATGACGGTCAAAATGACGGCAGCGACCGTAATCATCCCGTACCGCAAATATTCTTCTGTCACGTACATCATGACGGGCGCGATGACCACGGTGCCATAGATGGTGCACTCCACGCTCACAATCAACATACGCCACACTTTATACAGATAACCACGCAGATCCAACCGGGTCGGTGAAAATAACTCACGAAACAACAAAACAACCAGACCAATCATCCAAATCACTACTGCAATCAACAATATGATCGAAAATCCCGTGATAAATGATGAGAATCCTTCCTGAAATGATTCCACGCGCGTCCTCTCTCCTTAATAAAAAAATTCACACATAATCTTTTAACAATAATAATGCAATCTCCTGTTTCCTGCAATTCCATCGGTTGAAATCAGGATCCCCGAATAAAATCCGTTGAAAATGACAGGTTAAGATTATCTGTTACCATATGGAGGTGAGCAAATGAAAGAAGAACAAATGAAACAAGACAAAATGAAAAAGCCAAAAGCCCGGCGAGATCAGGAACAAACCGAATTTGCATCCGAGTTTTTTGAGGATGAATCCACCCGGAAGGTCATGAGTGCCATTCAGGAAGCGTACAGCCAAGCCGGACCGGAGGAAGCCGAACACACCAAGTAACCGGGTCCGCTCAGAAAGCCCCATGCATTTTCATGGGGCTTTTTTAGATTTTATTTTTATTTGCACTCCCATTCAAAATCGAATAAACTTTTCTTATGAAACCAATCGGCAAATTTATTCCATTTTTTCCTATATGTATCTTGTTTAATCGCACGGATTGCTTCACTGGAAATATATTCGATGAAATTTTTTGTCAATTTTTACTCTTCCCCCCTACGAACGGAGGATGTTTTATGCTAAGAAGTACCAAAAGCACTCTCTATGAACGCTTGGGCGGAGAGCAGGCCATTACAGCAGTGATTGCGGAATTTTTTAACCGGATGATGCAGGATGACCGGGTCAACCATCATTTTATCGGCGTCAACATCGAAGAATTGCGGCAGAAACAAATCACCAACTTCATGAGCTATGCCATCAGCGGGACCCCGCTCTATGACAAAGCAACATTAAGAGAAGCCCATACCGGTTTGAACATCACCTCGGAAGAATACGAAATCGCCATCAAACATTTAAACAGTTCGTTGAGAAAATACAATGTGGGTCTGGGTGATATCGCCAAAATCGAAGCATTCCTGCGCAGTGTAAAGCCACATATCATTAATAAATAACAGGGAAGCGGCATGACCGCTTCCCTGTTATTTATGTTATGCATCCTTTTATTCAATTTCAATGATTTTAAACTGAATGGTTCCGGACGGAGTGGAAACGTTGACGATTTCGCCCACTTTTTTGCCGATTAATTCTTTCCCGATCGGGGATTCATTGGAAATTTTGAACGAAGCGGGGTCGGATTCGGCGCTTCCCACGATCGTATAAGTCTCGCGTTCCCCGTCCGGCTGTTCTTCAATCGTCACTTTGCTTCCCACGTTCACCACGTTTTTATCCTGATTGGCCGCATCGATGATTTTTGCGTTGCGGATCATGTTCTCAAGCGTAATGATACGGGACTCCACAAAAGCTTGCTCTTCTTTGGCTGCGTCATATTCAGAGTTTTCGCTCAGGTCCCCTTGGGCAATGGCTTCTTTTAACCGTTGGGCGACTTGTTGGCGCTTTTCCGTTCGTAAGTATTCCAGCTCTTCTTTTACCTTCTCGAGTCCTTCTTCTGTCAAATAAACTTCTTTATTTTGCGACATACTAACTCATCCTCCTTTAATGCAACACAAGCTCTTCTCGTTGCTTGTGCTCCCGGCGATCCGCCGCCAGTCTGCTGATCCCATTCTCTTTTCACAAGCATTTTATGAAGTTTCAATCCCGTCAAACGGTGGTTGTAAGCGATTTCACCTCGTAATTCAACGCTGAACAACATTGGCCTGAAACCAACCATCAAACCTCGAAATTAAACTGAGGAATATATTAACACATTTTATTTCTTCCTCCAAGTAAAGAACCAAACTTTTTTCTTTCAGCCACCACCTTGTCAAAATTACCCGTAAAGCTTTTCCCAGGCGCGGGTGTTGACAACATGCGGCGGACGCTCTCCTTTCAAGAAGCAGATCAAGTTTTCCACGGCCAAGCGGGCCATCGCTTCCCTCGTTTCAACGGTGGCACTTCCCATATGGGGAGCCAGCACCACGTTTTCCATTTCTTTGAGCTCTGCCGGAACTTCCGGTTCCCTTTCATAAACATCCAGTGCCGCTCCGGCAATTTCTTGATTTCGCAAAGCCTCGGCCAATGACAGTTCATCCACCAACGGGCCCCGTGCGGTATTAATGAGATACGCACTTTTCTTCATTTTTTTCAGCGCCTGTCGCCCGATCAAGTGATGCGTTTCCGGGGTGTAAGGGGCGTGCAGCGAAACAAAATCAGCTTCTTCCAACAGCTCGTTCAATGAACTCCACCGGACCCCCAGCTTTTGCTCTTCTTCAGAAGACAAGCGTGTGCGGGAGTGATAGATCACATTCATATGAAAAGCCCGCGCCCGGTATGCCACGGCTTGGCCGATTCTCCCCATTCCGATGATTCCCAGGGTTTTTCCGGTCACCTCCGTCCCCAACAAAAACCCGGGTTCCCATCCTTTCCATTCCCCGCGCCGGACCAACCGGTCTCCTTCCGACACCCGGCGGGCCACATCAAGCAACAGGGCCCACGTCAAATCCGCGGTTGCATCGGTCAACACACCCGGCGTGTTCGTAACGATGATCCCGGACGATGTCGCTCTTTCCACATCAATATTGTTGTATCCAACCCCATAGTTGCTGATGATCTTTAACCGGGGGCAAGCATCCATCACCTCTGAATTGATTTCATCGGACACCGTACATAAAAGGGCATCTTTATCCTTGGCAAATTGCATGATTTCCGACTGAGTCAATTGCCGGTTCAACGGGTTCAGTTCCACTTCCATATGCTCTTTTAATTTGGATATATAATGTTGGCTGATCAAACTTGTGACAAAAACACGGTGACCCAATGATCTTCCTCCTGTTCATCATGCAAAGGTACCATAACTGCATTTTTGATCTCTATAATATTCGACCAATAATCCTTCTTTCCCTGCTAATCTTTCCAAGAATCCCCGAAATATTTTCCGTTTTCTTCCATACATCCCGCCCCTCCCCGCGAGCAACAATGATATAATAATAACAGAATACTCTGAATCAATACAGGGGGAATCCAATGAAAGAAATCCTGACCATGGATGCAACGACCCTGTCCAGGGAATTAAAAAAGGGGACCTGGGATGTGGAAGAGGTTTTGCGAACTTATTATCACCACATCCAAAAAATCAATCCGCATTTGAATGCCGTTGTCGAAACACGGTGGGATGATGCATTGAAAGAAGCCCGGGAAATCAAGGATCAAGGTTTGAAAGGGCGTTTGGCCGGTGTCCCGGTCAGCTTGAAAGAATCTTTTTTCGTCGAAGGAACCGTCACCTCGGGAGGCCTTCCCCACCATGCTTCCGCTCCCCGGCCGTGCGATGCCGAAGTTGTCCGGCGTTTGAAAAAAGAAGGAGCCATTATCCTTGCCAAAACCAACACACCTTCACTCTGCTTCTGCCAGGAAACCGATAATCTTCTTTACGGCCGCACCAATAACCCGTGGAATTTATCCAGGACAAGCGGGGGATCCAGCGGAGGGGAAGGTGCACTGATTGCCGCGGGCGGAGCTGCGGTCGGCATCGGGGCCGACATCGGGGGATCCATCCGGTTTCCGGCCCATTTCAATGGAGTGATCGGTTTCAAGTCCGGTATGAATCAAGTGCCGGATGAAGGATTGTTTCCAAAGCTGGCTCATCCCTTGCAGCAAAATATGCTGGGCATCGGCGCCCTTTCCAAATCCGTCGCCGATGCCCAATTGATCCATGAAATTATCGCCGGAAAACCGTCTCCCGTCCAAAATCTCTCCGAGTACACCCTGTCGGTGCCTGATCTTTGGTTTTTCACCCCTGTCAACACTTCAACCAGGCAACTGTATAACCAAATCCATTCCTTTTTGAAACAAGATTTCCCCATCGACCGGACCCTCCCGCCTCACTTTTCGGACTCCACACAAACGTGGTTTTGGATCATGACTTTTGACGGCGCCCGATCCTTTCTCCAGCAGACCGAGTTTGACCATATCGGACAAGTGTTTTGGGATTGGCTCAAATCCAAAACCGGCCTCAACCCCCGTTACCACCACTATTTGACCTGGGCTCTTTTGGCCGCTGAATTTCTCAAACCCTCCCCCCGGGAATGGAAAGACTTGCTCATCCGGTGGAAAAAAACGAAAATGGAAGTGTATGATTTTCTAAAACAACGCATCTTGGTTTTGCCTGTTTATCACAGCCCGGCCCTGAAACATGGTGAACTTTACCGCCAACTCTTTTCCATCCGGAAAACGATTTTTAAATACCTGCAGTTTATCACGTATGCCAACACATACGGACTGTGTTCCCTCACCATTCCCATCGGGGAAAGCGAAGAACATCTGCCGGTTGCTTTTCAGCTGGTGACCATCCCTGGACAGGAAGATGCTTTGTTCCGGCTGGGTACAGAGCTGGAAACCCGTTTTCGAGGCTATCGTCGGGCCACACATTATGATTCTTAAAGCAGCAAAGGAAGTGTTTCCATATGAAACCCATTCAGACGGGACTGATCGGATTTGGTTTTTCCGGGTCCACTTTTCATGCACCGGTCATTCAGGCTGTTCCGGCCCTGAAATTGACCAAAGTCCTTTCTTCCAAACCCGAAGTGGTCAAACAATCACTCCCGGAAGCAGAAATCACCAAAACATTGGAGGAGATGCTCAACGACCCCGAATTGGAACTGGTCATCATTACATCCCCCAATGAAACCCATTATCCGTATGCGAAAGAAGCGCTGTCGGCCGGCAAACATGTGGTGGTGGAAAAACCGTTTGTCATTCGCACCGAAGAAGCCGATGAACTGATTCAACTCGCCCGCAAACATAACCGCATCTTGAGTGTCTATCAAAATCGCCGTTTTGACAGCGACTTTTTGACCGTCCAAACATGCCTGAATCAAGAATTGATCGGAACGATTCACACGTATCATGCCCATTTTCACCGGTTCCGCCCGCAAGTCAAAGACCGGTGGCGCGAACGGGATCTTCCCGGTTCCGGATTGCTCTATGACTTGGGTTCCCATTTGGTCGATCAGGCTTTGGTCTTATTCGGATTACCGCAATTCGTGTCTGCGGAGTTGTTCAAACAACGCCCGCAGGCGCAAACCACGGACGCCTTTCATCTGGTTCTCGGCTATGAATCCGGTTTGAGGGTCCGGCTGGAAGCCGGCTGTCTGGTGAAATCGCCGGGTCCCCGTTACGAAATACACGGAAGTCAGGGAACCTTGATCAAATACGGGATGGATCCGCAAGAAGAGCAACTGAAAAACGGCCTGACCCCCCATGCACCCGAATGGGGCAAAGAAAGTCCGGAACACTATTTAAAAGCGGTTTACGAAAAGGACGGATTGGAAATTTCGGCGACCATTCCTTCTCTTGCCGGCTGCTATGAAATGTATTACCAAAAGCTGGCGGAAGCCATTCGCACCGGCTCCCGTCCGCCCGTGACCGCAGAAGAAGCCCGCGAAGTCATCCGCATCATCGAAGCAGCCATCCAAAGCGACCGGGAAGGCCGGCGGATTGATTTGTAAACAAAACATCCGTGGCAGACAAAAAAACCGCAGAAGCAGGGAACCCGCTTCCCCGCTTCCGCGGTTTTTATCTTGTCAATCTCCGGATCCACTTCAAACCGCTTTTCACATAAGGATACCTTAAAGCCATGTCAAACCGCGTGGTTTGTTTGATCATTCCCTTCTGGTGGGAGAAACAATCAAAACTGTATTTCCCGTGATACCTTCCGATCCCGCTCGGGCCCACTCCCCCGAAGGGCAAATGCGGGGTTCCGACATGCATCAGCGTGTCATTGACGCATCCCCCGCCGAAAGGCAAGGAAGCAATCACTTTTTCCTGCACGTTTTTGTTTTCTGCAAACACATAGAGTGCAAGCGGTTTCGGTTTCTGCCGGATGGTTTGGATCACTTCATCCAGCTTGCAATAGGTCAACACCGGCAAGACCGGGCCGAAAATTTCTTCCTGCATGACGGGATCTTCCCAAGAAACGGGATCCAAGATGGTCGGTTCAATCTTAAGCGACTTTGGATCGCTTTTGCCGCCAACAACAATACGGTCCGGTGCCAAAAAGGACTGCAACCGTTGAAAATGCTTTGCAGACACAATCCGTGTATAATCCGGATTTTCCAGCGGATTCTCCCCGTAAAAACGCTTGATTTCCTCTTTCATTTGATTCAACAGGGCCTCTTTGAGCTCTTCCGGAACATACACATAGTCCGGCGCCACGCAAGTTTGCCCGGCATTGGTAAACTTGCCCCAGACAATCCGGCGGGCAGTCAACTCCACATTACAGTCGGGACTGACAATCACCGGGCTTTTGCCGCCCAGCTCCAAGGTCACCGGAGTCAATGATTTGGCTGCACTCTCCATGACGGACCGGCCGACGGGCACACTCCCTGTGAAGAAAATATGGTCAAAAGGCTCCCGGATCAATGCCCGGGCTGTTTCCGCCTCCCCTTCAACCACAGCCACATATTCCGGATCAAAAATTCCTTCAATCATTTGCTTTAATACTTTGGATGTATGCGGGGTATATTCCGACGGTTTGATCACGGCACAATTCCCGGCCGCAATGGCGCCGGTCAACGGGCACAAAATCAATTGGACCGGATAATTCCACGGGCCAATAATCAAATTGACGCCGTAGGGTTCCGGATAAACATAGCTCCGGGCGCCGAATAAAACCAGCGGGGTTTTGACCCTGCGCGGTTTTGCCCACTTTCGCAAATTCTTTTTCATCCATTTGATTTCTTCTTTGATCACCATGATTTCCATCACATAGGCTTCATACTCCGACTTGTTTAAATCCCTTTTTAAAGCTGTCAGGATGTCCGGCTCATACCTTTTCACCGCATCCAACAATTTTTGTAAGTTACTCAACCGAAACGAAAGCTCCCTGGTTTTCCCGCTGTAAAAAAAGGCTTTTTGCCTCCGGACCAATCCGGACAAATCCATCCGTTTCCCCCTCCTTTTTTTAAGGTTACACGGAAATGCCAAACCGTTCCTTGCATGCCTTTCGCAATTGCTCCTGATATTCCCGGCTCAACCTTCCGGCTCCCCGCATGATTTCTTTCAAGTATGACGGATGCGGGCAAACCTCTTTGCTTTCTTTCTTCACCACCGTGTAAGTCATCGCCATCTTCTTTTTCCCCTGATGGCAGACATTCACTTGGATCCGCTTATATCGCCCGTGGCTCACCCCTTCCCGTTCATCCAGATCCTTAAGCACCTCCGGGTTCAACTGATACAGGATCCCTTCCACTTTTTCACCCGGCGACCAAAGAAGATCCGCAACCCCTCCCATCCGGTTCGGGCTGTACAAGGTAAAAGCCAACCGGAAATCCGGCAACACGGCTCTGCCCATGAGTTTATACCCGTTTTCGCCCACCGTCCGTTTGAAACTCAACTCATCCATGCACGAACCGTAAGCAAAGTAAAGGATCAATCCGGTCCCCCCTCCCTTGCTTTCTTTTATTGTATCAAACCAAAAATAATTAATATTTTGAAATATTAAATTCATTGAGGATGCCCTGCCTTTCACATCCTCCAAGCATGGTTTTCCACACGTTTTTGTACCGGAATCTTTCGCATCGCCCACCAAGCAAAAATCTGGACAAAGCTGATGACCAAAACAAACCACCGGATCGACGAAAGGGACGTTGAAGATTGAACCCATCCCGCAAACAACAACACACCGGCCATGCGTCCCAGATTTAATGCCATTTCCCTGGAAACGACATATTCCACCTTGTACTTTGCCGTTTCTCCGGATTGGCCGATCACATCAAAGACAACGGCAGTCATCGGGGACAGGTATAAAGGATAAAACAGGGAAACGCCCACCCCGAGAATCCAGATCGTCCATTCATTGGGTTGAAAAACAAACGGCACCGCAGCCAATCCCATCATCCAGGCGCCGACCAGCATGTAACGGTTTCGCAAATCCGGCCGCAGATAACGACTGACAATAAAGAAGGAAAGACAGGACATCGCGGAGGAAACCGTGTAAAAACTTCCCAAGGCCAATTCACTTTTCACAATGACAAAAAAGAGCAAACCCAGCAAAAAAGCAAAAACCCCTTCGCGAAAACCCTGGCCGGTCATGGCCAAATTCACCCAAAACCAATCCGTTTCCCGATCCCGTGCCAATGCCAAAACCGACCGCAACGCATAGTTTCCCCGGGCTTTCCGGGAACGGAAAAAAAAGCTGACCAAAACGGCGCATAAAAAGATGATCAACGAAATGCCAAAAATCAGCCGGTATCCCTTCAGTTCCCCCATTTTGCTGATCAAAAGCCCGGATACAAACGGGGCCACAATTCCTCCCGCGGATGTGCAGAATCCGTGAAGGCCGTTAAAAATATCCCGGTTCTCTTTTTCCGTGATCTCAAAATACATCACATGGTAAGCCAGCCAATAAAAACCGGAACCCAGCCCCATGATGACACCGAGTGCGGAAAACCAGTCAACCGACCGGGCGCCCAACCACCATACACCGAGATAAAAAAGGGCCAACACCGCAACCCCCAACCGGATCGCCATCACCCGGTCCCGTTTTTTGATCAGCCATCCTCCAAGCGCAAACGTGACCGCGGTCATAAAGTACTGAATGAGATTAAACATGCTGATGAGAACCCAATCTTCTTCCATTTTAAAAAGGTATACATTCACAAACGTGCTGGACAGAGAAGTGGCCATAAAAAAAAGGCTGCTGGTCAACAAAAGAAGCCAGGCTTCCCGGTCCATCCGGTCCATGTTTGCAAAGAGTCGCATCATCCATCACCAGTATTAGCTTATCCAGGCCCGGATTTTTTACCACAAAACAAAAAAGGACAGACTTTTTCGCCTGTCCCGAAATCATTAAAACCCACTCTTGTTTCGTGCCGTGAATTGTTTGATTTGGATCATCACCATGGCCATGACAAATCCCGCAAGCAAAGCCAAAATATGCGCAAACAAAAATGCATGGCCCAAAGCCAGGCTCAAAACAATCAACAAGATCATGGCCCTTCCGAATAAGGGATGAATGATGCCGCGCAAAAGCAGATATAAGTAAACCCCCATCAAACCAAAAACCGCTTCCGTCGCGCCTGTATAAATTCCCTGGAAATCCATCCAACAAATGCCCCAGTTTCCGATCATGCCGGTCACCAAAAAGAGAAGCAAAAAAACACTTTTTCCAAACAGCCATTCCAACTGCGGGGCCAACAAATAAATAGAAAAAGCCACCAACAGCCATTGGAAAAGGTTCACATGCAAAAACAAAGAAAAAAGCAACCGCCAAAATTCCCCTTCTTCCACACGCCATTGCACAACGGCTCCAAACTGAATCCATTGCATCGGGTGATGCTGATGACCCGATATCAAAAAAAAGAAAAACACGATGGCTTGAATGATTAAAACGCTTGTCACCACCGGAAACATACGCGGAAACTGATGCAAGGGGATGATGACGCGTCTATGGTTCAATGGCCTCCCCTCCGTTTTTTAAAATCCGTGCCACGGCTTGTCCCATTTGGACTTTTGCTCCCGGGACACAATAATTCATCCAGTCGATTTGATTGGGCTCAAATAACAGGATGATGGTGGATCCGAATTCAAACCAACCCAATTCCTCACCTTTTTTAAAGGAAAAGGCCGGATCGTACGTCTGGAACAATTCCTTTTTCGCCTTCTGATTGGTGGCAATGTTCCGGTCATAGGAAACCTTGATGCTTCCCACGTTGGTTGCCCCGACTTTGACCATCGCCACTTTTCCGCAATCCATGGAATCAATGTAAGAAATCAGACGCTCATTCACAACAAAAATGCCTTTCATACAGTTTACCACCATCGGATTCACCGGATACAATTCGCCGGGCAAATGCGTACAAGCATGAATTTTTCCGTCCAACGGCATATGAAAGCGATGATAATCGCTCGGACTCAGATAAATGGTCATAAAACGACCGCCCAGAAAAGACTCGACGTATTTTTTCTGATGCCCCAGCAACTCCTCCAAAGAATAGGTAATTCCTTTGGCCTGAAACAACTTTCCTTCTTTAATCTCACCCACCTGCGAAATCGTGCCATCCACCGGACTGATGATCAAATGATCTTCCCGGGCAACCGGCCGCATGTCCGGCCGCAATTCCCGGATAAAAAAAGCAAGCAGATTTTCAAATTCATGCACCGGTTTTTTTACAGGGGTGAGATCGACTCGAAAATACCGGATGTAGATGGGAATCAACCGGCGGCTCCACGACTGCCGGGCAAGCTTTCCCATCCACCGGGATATGGTTCTTTTCGGAAGATATTTCAAAACCCATTGTAAATATCTCTGTTTCATTTGCGCCTCCTATGGGTCATTCGATTTCAAAAGAAAAACAGGAAAAAAACGGTAAACATAATTGCTCCATAAGGGGACACCATAGTTAACGGGAGGTGAACGAAATGATGAACAACAAAAACTTTGGACCGCAAGAATCCAAAACCAATGCACAACAAGTTCGTCAGCAAAATCAGCAATCCGCTCAACGTCAAACCGGTAAATACGGTACCGAGTTTGCTTCTCAAGCTGGTGCAGCTCAACAACAGCAACAACAAGCTCGCCAAGGGCAACAAGCTGGTAAATTCGGAACGGAGTTTGCTTCCGAAACCAATGCACAACAAGTTCGTCAACAAAACCAGCAATCTCAAGCTAAAAAAGGCCAACAACAACAACAACAACAATAATTGGCCTCATCAGAAGATGAAATCCCATCTACCGGCGATGTAGATGGGATTTTCTTTTTTCAAAAACGGAATTGCACTCCGCCGGCTTCATGATCACTTTGCCATAAACTGCTCATAATAGGAAGTGATCAACCGTTCCGCAATCGGACCGGCAGCCACCGCACCATACCCGCCTTCCGGGACAACGACAGCCACCGCAATTTCCGGATCGTCAGCCGGGGCAAAGGCAATAAACACGGAATTTTCCACACGGCCTCTGCCGGGAATGTCTTGTTCGGACGTACCCGTTTTTGCCGCAACGTCAAAGGGCAAATGGCCAAACAAACCGCTGGCGGTTCCGCCGGACTTGGTCACTTTCACCATGCCGTTGACCACGGTTTGCCAATGTTCCGGCTTGATGTCCGTTTGGTTTAACACTTCCGGTTTGATTTCTTTGGTTTCACGCGTATGGGGATTGACCACTTTTTCCACCAGTTGCGGCTTCATTCGTTTCCCCTTGTTCGCCAGCGTCGCCGCATATTGGGCCAACTGCATCGTGGTGTACCGTTGGGCTTGGCCAAAGGAAGAAAGAGCCATTGCGCCCAAACCCGAGAATTTCTCGGCGGTGACGAGATAATCTTCCGAACCGTCCTGTTCTCCTTTTAAAGGAACCCCCGTTTTCACACCCAAGCCAAAACGGTGCGTGAGTTCACGGAATTCCCGGACCGCCTCCGACTTTTCTTTCCAATACCAGCGGGTCCCGAGCCAGGCCATAAACGTGTTGGAAGACTTTTGCAGTGCCTTTTCCGGAGTTAACGTTCCGTAATTGTGCCCGCCGGAATTCCGCACCGGAGGTGTCGCTTTCGCATAATAATATTTTCCCGGATCGGACCAGTGTGTATTCGGCGAAATCAAACCTTTCTCCAAGCCCATCCAAACCATGAGCGGCTTAAAAGTGGATCCGGACGGCAAAACGGACAACGGATGTTTTTGCATCTCTTTTTCCGGGTCCGCCGCACCCCTTGCATCATAAGGAGCTTCGGTGATGGTTCCGTTTCTCATCACATAACTCAGATTTTGATAATCTTTTTGGGATACTTTTTGATTCCAAATCCCCGGATCATAGTCCGGATAACTGACCATCGCCCGGATTTTTCCCGTTTTGACTTCCATGGCGACGGCATAGGCATTTTTGGCATACGGTGCCCGGTCTTTTCCGGAAGTGGTGCGCAAGTGCCTTAAATGTTGTTCGATGAATGTTTCCGCATCCAGCTGCATTTTTTCATCCAGGGTCAAATACAAGTGATTTCCCGATTTCGGATGGACTTCTTTCAACACTTCAACCAGTTTTCCCCTAGAGTTCACCCGGACCAACCGGTAACCGTTTTTTCCCCGGAGCTCATCCTGATAGGTGTATTCCAATCCGTCGATTCCGACTTGCTCCCAGTCCAGGTAACCGCCTTGGTCCTTTTTTTCCGCCGCATCTTTATACCTGGAAAGCGAGGATTTTGCTCCGGCAAACGGACGGACATAGCCGATGGTCTGAACGGCAAATGTATCCGTCCGGTATTTGCGAAGCGGCTGGGAAAAAATATTCACGCCGGGAAAAAGATCAGGGTTTTCAGAGATTTTGACAATTTCCTTCTCACTCAATTGGTCTTTGATGCTCTTCGGGTAATAGGGGGGCTGTTTGCGCATCACGGTGTTTCCTTTTTCGTCCAATCCGACATCCATGGCATCAAGGACTTCACTCACGGTCATCCCCAATGTGTTTGCCAGATTCTTTGCCGTCTGCAATTTTTGTTCTTTGCTGATATCCGGTTCAATATACATCGCGGCAAACAGCGATTGATTCCCGACAAGCTCCGTGCCGTTCCGGTCAAAAATTAGCCCCCTTGAGGCAACAATCGGGATTTTTTTGAAGTTGTTTTCTTCGGCCAACAGTTGATATTTTTCTCCCGAGCCCAGCTGGATCCAACCCAATCGCAATATCACAGCGACAAAGAGCAGAACAACAATGAACCACAGGATATGCAAACGCTGGGTAACCAGCCCTGCGCCCCCTGTTTTTTGCTTTGACTTCTTCATCGCCTTGATCAATCCTTTTTCAATATGGTGCTGTCGCTTTTGACCACGATAATAAGTTTAACATAAAATCACCGGAACCGAGCTTTCATTTCCAACCTTTCTTTGAATGGAACCCCCGGGCTAATAACGGTAGATCTTGTGATAAAACCGGAGAACCTCATAGGCATTCAACACGCCGATCTCCTTCAGATGATCGTGCTTTTCCGCCGATTGCGTGAGAATGTAACGGACTTGCTCCGGATTGAGATACGGATTGAGATGCAACAAAAGCGAAATGGTTCCGGTCACATGGGGAACCGCCATGGAAGTTCCGCTCATCTCCCGCTTGGAATGATTCAACCAGGCCGACAGGATCCGGTCTCCCGGGGCGGCAATGTCCACTCCTTTGCTGTAATTGCTGAACACTGACAATTCCCCGTTTTTCGAAATCGATGTCACCGCGATGGTTTCCGGATAGCGGGCCGGAAAATCAATCCGGGAAGACATCCCTTGATTCCCTGCCGCCGCAACCATCAAAATCCCTTTCCGGTGAGCAATCTGGATGGCATGGCGAAGGGATTCGCTGACTTTGTCCATGCCAAAGCTCATGTTGATGACATGCATTTTATTTTCGATACACCAGTTGATCGCGCTCAATAAGTCGGAAAGGTTGGCGCTTCCTTTGCGGTTAAACGCCTTCACCCCGTAAATATGCGTCTCCGGGGCAACCCCCACAATCCCGGCCTCTGCCGTCCGCCCGGCAATAATCCCTGCGACATGCGTGCCATGGCCGTTATAATCCTTCGGGGTATGGTAAGGAGAGAGAATATTGATCCCGCCCCGGTAATTGTCACGGATCGCCGGATGGTCATCTGCAATCCCCGTGTCGATCACGGCTACCCGGACCCCTCTCCCTTTACTCCATTTCCAAGCCTTGTGCGCCTTGATTCTTTCAATTCCCCAAGGCAGGTTTTCCTGCTTGACAGGAGTGTTCAATGTTCCGATATAAGGTTCGGTGATCGTTATCCGGATATCGCTTTCCCAGTACTCGATTCCTTCCAGTTTATGCGAGCGGGAAGGGCGTGTGTATTCCCCGATGATCATCCCCAAATGGGACAAGTAACGAATCGGCCGGACCCCTGAATATCTCATTTCCTTCAAACAACGGTCCAAAGAATGGCCGCTGCGCAAGTAAAAAATTTTCCGGATGCCTTGCGGCGGCCGTGCATTCCACTTCTCTGCCGAAGAAGGGAGCAGACCATTGGTGTATTCCATGATTTTCACTCCCCGGTTTCACTGATTCACAATCTTGTGAATATATTTCCATCGAATCCTTCTCCTGAAAGGCGGTGCGTACGACGATGGAAAAAAAGCCGGAAGATTCTCTTGACTATTGGAAAGAAATCCAAAACTGGTCCGGCTTGTTGTCCAAACGGATCAAACAATTCGATGACATCGTGAAAGCTATGCAATCGGTCAACTTGGCGGTGACGGATAAAGAAGTTTTAAAAGAACTCATCTCTGCCCTCGCAAAGTTGAACCAAGTCCAAACCAAACCCCAAAAAGAAAAAGTCGTTTCCAAACAATCCGCTGAAAGCAGCGGCTCTGATGAATTTCTGGTTCAGCTCATGAACACCCCGGCCATCAACAACGTGTTTAAAGAGGTCTTCAAAAACAAGCGAAAATGGTGAACGATGGCTTTTTCCGGTTGATTTAGTTGTATGAAACAACCGTTTTAAAGTCACACGTTATATACCTAAAAAACGAAAAAAGGGCAGAAGTCTAAAGACTTCTGCCCTTTATCCCGTGATTTCATTCACAACCGCATGGTTTGCGATTGATGTCATAAACCGAACATCCAAACATTTCAAAATCGATGTCCCGTCCCAACTCCCATACCTGTTGCCAAAACTCCGCCACACAAGCCAGCGGTTCGGAGACGCCTTCCTCATCCGCAAAGAAATACGTGGTTTCATCCCCCGTCTCTTCATCCATGAACGTGATATATAAAACCCGGTAATGAACGGGACCCGCTTGTTCATCCACAATATCAAAGCTGGCTTCGTGGCTCAAATACAACTCTTCCAGCTTCCGGTTCTCTTCCTCGTGCTTCGGTTCATCCAACCACCGGAAATAAAACGTGCACCGGTTCCCTTCCTCATCATAATCAAAACGTTCCAAGCGGCCGTAAACCCTGACTTCTTTTGCTTCAAGATCGATTTTCCCGAAAAGCGTTTTTTCCTGCTGATCGAGCATTTTATCCAAAAGCCGCTTCCAATCGGAAATTACCATTTCCCTGACGGATTCCTGGAAGTTGATATTGCAACCATGCGCAAATACCTTCATTTCATGGACTCCTTTTCCATTCAAGTCCCATTCATTATACCGAAAGCGCTTCGATCCTTTCAAGACGATGCCTGTTTTCTTTGCTTTTCCAAATTCCGAAGTTCGACCCGGCGGATTTTTCCGCTGGCTGTTTTGGGCAGGTGGCCGACAAATTCAATTTCCCGCGGATATTTGTAAGGAGCCGTTATCTTTTTGACATGATCCTGCAACTTTTGGATCAGCTCTTCGGACAGGGAAAATCCTTCTTTCAAAACCACAAACGCTTTGACGATTGATCCCCTCACCTCATGCGGGCTGGCCACCACCGCACATTCCTTCACGGCCGGGTGCTTGACCAGAGCATCCTCCACCTCAAAGGGGCCAATGGTGTATCCGGAACTGATAATGATATCATCCGCCCGGCCTTCAAACCAGAAATATCCGTCTTCATCTTTTCTCGCCCGGTCCCCGGTAAGATACCAATCACCAATAAATGCTTGCAGGGTTCTTTCCGGATCCTGATAATACCCTTTAAACAAAGCCGGTGAGGAACGATGAACCGCAATATGCCCCACTTCCCCTGCCGGGACTTCTTTTCCTTCGTCGTTGATGATGGCCACCTTGTTGCCGGGAGTCGGTTTGCCCATGGAACCTTGTTTGGTTTCCATATCTTTTAAAGTGGCCACCAACAGTGTGTTTTCGGTCTGGCCGTAACCGTCCCGCACCCGGATCCCGAAATGGTTTTGGAAAACCTGAATCACTTCCCGGTTTAAGGGTTCCCCGGCGCTGACCGCGCTTCTCAAGTGCAACCGGTAATCCTTTAAGTTATCCAGTTTCGCCATCATGCGATACTCGGTGGGGGTACAGCAAAGCACATTGATTTTTTCATCCTGCAGAAGCTTTAGATATGTTTTGGCATCAAACGTCCCGTGATATACAAACGCCGTCGCACCGGCCCCCAAAGTGGATACAAACGGGCTCCAGATCCATTTGGCCCATCCCGGGCTGGCAGTGGCCCAGACCACATCATCCGGCTGAATATCCAGCCAAGCTTCGGTCGCCGTCTTTTGATGGGCAATCGCCCAACTGTGATGGTGGATCACGCCTTTGGGATTGCCGGTGGTTCCCGATGTGTAAGACAAAAAGGCCATATCCTCTTCGGTGGTTTCCGGGAGCTCCGTTAAAGCGCTTCCATTCAAGGATAAAAGCGGTTTCCAGCCATCCCGTTCCTCTCCGTGAATCAGCCGGCTGTGCAACAGATGAGATTGTTTTTCCGCCTCTTCCACCCGTTCCACAAGCGAAGCATGGGCAATCACCGCTTTCGCCCCGGAATGGCGTAGCCGATAGGCAATGTCGCTGGCCCTTAACATTTCCGATCCCGGGATCACCACCAATCCGGCTTTTAAGCACGCTATGTATGAAAGATAAGCCTCAGGGATTCGCGGCAATAAAATCATGACCCGGTCTCCCTTGCCCAGTCCGAGTTCCACCATCCCTTTGGCCAAACGATCCGATTTTTCCTTTAATTCAGAATAAGAAAGCGAACATCTTTTTCCCTCTGCGTTGACCCAGCGGATCGCTTCCTTGCCGCTTGGGGCGTGGCGGTCAATATCTTGTGTCAAATTGTAAAGTTTCGCCATCCAAATCCCTCCCAATCTCATGATTGCAACTATTGTTTATAAAATAAACTCTTTTCGGTAAAGAGTAAAGAATTTGAATAAAAATAAATTATGAACAATGAAAAATCCCTGACGGATGCATTGTCTTTCCATTGAAAGTGGCGGCTTCTACAGCCGCCACCCAATCACCATGCTATTTCATTGTCCTTGAATCAGAAGTTGCTTCCTCCAAGCTGTTGTTGAGCCATGGAAACCAGACGTTTCGTGATTTCTCCCCCGACAGAACCGTTTGCACGGGAAGTGGTGTCAGCTCCCAGCTGAACGCCAAACTCTTGAGCAATCTCATATTTCATTTGATCGATTGCTTGAGCAGCACCAGCCACTAACAATTGATTAGAACTGCGAGTGCGATCTTGTTGTGCCATGTGTTTTCACCTCCTTGGCTTTGTTGTCTATAGCTTGTGTCGGATCAAACCAGCCAATGCATAGGAAAATTTGGTATTCAAACCGTTTTTCGGCATCCTCGGTTTTCCGTATCATCACAGTTTTTTTGTAACCGGAAAATATGTTTTTCATTCTAAAATGCTTTTTTTATACATATCGTTATTATGCCTCCCATCTTATTTTTCACAGGAAGGGTGATTGGAGTGAAAGACTGCCGCGACCGCAATACGCCTGACCCGTTCCGTTATCAACAGCGGATTTGGTATCCGTACATCAGCCCTTTGGATCCCTGCCCTCCGCAAAGAGTCAAAACTTACGTCGTTGCACCCAACCAATTCCTTGGTTTTCAACCGCCCGGCCTCCCCCAATATCCGCCGCACAAAGCCCTGCGCCGCGGAACCCTGTGGCCTATTTTATACAGCCCTTATCCTCCGAAAAAAACGCCAAGGGAGGAAAGATAATGGATACGTATCCGGATCACGCCAAACGCTTCCAAATGCTCAAGCAGTTACAGGAAGTGGATTTTGTGTTGACGGAATTGAACCTTTATTTGGATACCCATCCGGATGATCTGTCCGCCATTGACCAATACAACTGGTACGCCAAAGAACGCGACAAACTCCGCCGCCGATATGAAAAACAGTTCGGTCCCCTGATGCATTTCGGACACAGTTTTAACCGGTATCCCGACGGATGGAATGAAGGTCCCTGGCCTTGGGAAATATAAAGGGGGAAAGATTCGGTGTGGATTTATGAAAAGAAATTGCAATACCCGGTCCGGGTCAGCCAATGCAACCCGAGACTGGCCAAATTTCTGATTGAACAATACGGGGGCGCTGACGGGGAACTGGCCGCGGCCCTGCGCTACTTAAACCAGCGCTACACGTTGCCGGACAAGGTCAAAGCCCTTTTGACGGATATCGGCACGGAAGAATTCGCCCACTTGGAAATGATCGCCACCATGGTGTACAAATTGACCAAAGATGCAACGCCGGAACAGCTGAAAGAAGCGGGACTGGGCGCCCATTTTGCAGATCATGACAAAGCCCTGTTTTACCATAACGCCGCCGGTGTTCCATTTACGGCCACCTATATCCAGGCCAAAGGAGATCCTATTGCCGATCTGTATGAAGACATCGCCGCCGAAGAAAAAGCACGGGCCACATACCAATGGCTGATAGACATGTCCGATGATCCGGACATCAATGATGCTTTGAAATTCTTGCGTGAACGGGAAGTGGTGCATGCACAGCGTTTCCGTGAAGCGGTGGAAATCCTGAAAGAGTATCAGGGGCAGAAGAAGTATTTTTAAACGAGCGACGTCATCCCGTCTCAGATAAAAAAGCCGCCACCATTTCAAGGGGCGGTTTTTGTGTATTGGCGCAAGGGACAGCCTCAGCACCGATGGAAATAATCTACAAATCATTTGAGTTCATTGTTTTTAAAATATTTTATATATTCTATAATAAAAACAACTTCTTGTTTCACATTGTTAAATCCGGCCAATAGGACTGTCGCCTTGCGCCGGTTTGGTGATTGATCCATGAGATCCGTACGGAACATTACATTTTTACGGGAGGTTGTCTCCATTGAAAAACAAATTCAACATTCCATGGTTGTCCATATGGTTAAACCCCGGGGACACGGTCCAGCGGATTTTAAACAACAAGAAAATACCCGTTATGCTGATATTGCTGACCGGCCTTTCCATTAATCTGGACAATTCTTATTTCAACTCCACAGGGGATACCTTGAGCTTGTCCGCCATCTTGCTGATTGCAATCATCTTTAGTCCGGTGACCGGTTACCTGTTTGTCTGGATTTCCACCTATTTGTTTTCCATTACCGGACAATGGTTGGGGGGCACAGGATCAACCAAAGAAATCAAACCCGTCGTCGCATGGTCAGGGATCTTTTTTGCCGCTTCGCTGATCATCCGATTTTTGGAAATCCTGATCCTGGGAAACGAAATTTTTCAAACCGTTCAACCCACTGTGGAAAACAGTACATTTTTATCAATCTTATTTATTTTCCTCCATCTGCTTGATCTGGCCATCTTGATTTGGTGGGCCGTCTTTATGGCCGTTGCATTGGGAGAAATCCACTCTTTTTCCAAACTCAGGGGATTTTTCACCATGCTCATTTCCCTGCTGTTGGTTGTATTGGTTAACCTTTTGATTGCCATAATTCTTATGATTTTTTAAACAGGGTGATCATCATGATCAAAAGATTCTGCATGACCTTGTTCAGGCTTGTTGTTTGTTTCGCTGTTCTTTTCATGTCGGCGGGAACATGCTATGCCGATCCATCGGGAGGTTTTGAGGTTCCCGAAGTGAATGAGGACTTTACCAAAGTCAAACCGAATCAAGGTGCGCAACAGAAAAAAGACGAAAACACCTGGCTGGGCGATTTTCTTATCTGGATCGGTGCCGCCAAGGATAAAAAAGACTTGGAGAAATTAAGCAAGCAGGCAAATGACGAATTTTTGGACGGCTTCTTCAAAAAATCAGTCGAAAGTTTGTTGGGATATGATCTATACACAGGCGATCCATTGCAAGGCGAAAGGAAAAAAGAGGCAGACCGGGCGTTAAGCAGCGTTGTCGACTGTATTCCGGTCATCTCCAACATCAAAAATTTGAAGGACCTCTTTACCGGAAAAGATTCCATCTCCGGGGACAAACTGAGCCCGGTCGATAAAGTGATCTCAGCCATCGGCATTGCTTCCGGCCCCGGCAAAAAAGCAGGGGTGATCCTGAAAGGAATATTTAATGGCGGAAAGAAATTATTAAAGGAATTTGGTGTCTATATTGATGATCTGGCTGAACGATTCGGATTCGGTCCCAAACTGCAGCCTGCCGGCGGACCCCCGGACATTCCCCGGAGACCTGAGGTGAATCGGATTGAAGGCACAAACGGGGGTGGAAAAAATCAGAAAAATCATCCTGTCAAAAGAACCCAAGAGGAATATGACGATTTAGCAAGAGACCCTTCTCATGGCGGACAAATTACAGAACAGGGGATTAAAGAAAGAGAAATAGGTTTAGCGCTTGAAAGTCAAGGAAAGCTGGGAAAAATCATTCGTGATCCACAGGCTGACGGGGGCGCAGAATTTATTGATACCACCACAGGTATAAAATGGGACATAAAAAGTTTTGTTTCCTATCCAAATGGTCACACTTCTCCAAGAAAGGGCGCTTTTACTGTTGAAAAAGCAATGAAAAAGATTAATGCGGAGTTTCGCAGAGGTCATAATGTAATTATTGATAAAAGAGATTTAATTCCTCAACATGTCAAAGAGTTAGAAGATGCAATTAAAAAGAATGGGGTTGAGGACCGAATCATATGGTATCCATAGAAAGAGGTTTTCAAAATGCAAGAAAAAATATTGAATTGTCTGGAAGCCCATAAAATATGGATTAAAACGATTGGCAAAAAAGGCGAAAAATTAAAATTGGACGCAATCGATTTTCGTGAAATGAATTTAATGGAATATCCCTTGGATCAATCTTTTTTAACAGATTGTGTATTTGATGGAATGAACTTAAAAAGTAAAGATTGGTTTGCATCACATCTGTGTTCCTCCACATTTCAATATACCAATTTGGCCCATGCTGATTTTACGAAAGCAAATTTATCTTATGTGAATTTCTCTCATGCTAATGCCAAAAATGCAAGGTTTGTTAAATGTGAGTGCTTTGAAACCATCTTTTACAAAACAGACCTGACCCATGCCAAGTTAGTGAACAGTCTTTTTGTGGAGGCTGACTTTCGTGAGGCTACTTTGAAACATGTGGATGTAAGTGTCTCCGTTTTTGAAGATGTTTTGATTAAAGGGGCAAAATTAACAGACATCAGAGGTATTGATAATGCATATATAAAAAGCATTAATATCGGTACACCTGAAAATCCAATAATGCTTGAAGGCGATAAAGCCAAAGAATGGCTCATGAACCACGTGGTTTAATCAATCATAAGATCACGTGATTACGGCTCTTCCCGGAGGAGAGTTGGATGAATGATAAAAAACCCTCAGCATGATCCGGAAAAATTAAAAAACAATCTTTAATTGCCAATGAAGCACTTGCCTGCAAATACACAGGGCAAGTGCTTCTGATGATGATTTATACAAGACCCGATGGATCCCCGGTAAGCTTATTCCTTATCCCCCGAATAAACCGCATGGTTTTTGCCAAATATAAAAACCTCTTTTTCTTTGGTAAAACCGATTTTTTCCGCCACCCGGATGGAAGGAATATTTTTCGGATCGATGAGACAGATCAATTTATTGAAATGCAATTGATGAAAGCCATATGCTTTGCATGCTTTGGCCGCTTCCGTGGCAAATCCCCTGGACCAATACTTTTTATGGATATGATACCCGATTTCAATTTCCGTGCGGCCGTCCACGGTCTGGCGAACCAGTCCGCAATCACCAATGAGTTCATCTGTTTCTTTCAGGCACACCCCCCACAGTCCGAACCCGTCTTTCCGGTATCGTTCTTGATTTTTTTGGATCCATTGCCCGGTTTGTTCCCGGGTGAAAGGCGCCGGGTAAAACCGCATGGTCTCTTCATCGGAGAAGATGGCATGAAGACGGTCCAGATCCTCCTGTTTCAATTCCCTCAAGTACAATCTTTCTGTTTCCAGAATCATCCTTCATCCTCTCTTTGAAAGAAAGAATCTTATCAAAGTTCTTCCCTTTTTACGGCATGAAGAAAATGGATCGTTTCGCAGGCAGACAAATGATCATTCCGATTGCGAAAATACCGCTCCTGAATATCGACCGGCGATAAATGTTCAACGATCCGCAAGCCCGGTTTCTCCAACATGTTCTCCATTTCCGGCAATGAAAAGCAAGATTTCATCGGCTCTCCGGCAGCCGCGGCCATTTTCACCATGTTCTCCACCCGGTTGCAGAACCCTTTTTCTTCAAAAAGTCGTTCATCGGCAAAATCGAAAACAATGGAACTTCCCGCCGGAACGTTCGCAAACAAATGCCGGAGCAAATCGGCCAACTCCTCTTTGCTTAAATAATAAGAAACGCCCAGCAAACTGAAAAAGGTTTTTTGATCGCCAAAGCCTTTTTCATACAGTTTTTCGTAAGAAAACGGCTTTGTAAAATCACAAGCAATGAAATGAAGATGATCCGGTATTTCCAAACCCGCCTCCTGCAATCTTTGCAATTTAAACGTTTGGGTGAAAGGGTGATCCAATTCGAAGATTTCCAATCTGTTTTTCAGTTCCGGATACCGCTGGGCAAACGTGTCCATGCCTGCACCGAGAATGACATATTGCCTGACCCCTGATTCGATTTCCTTTTGCAATACCGCTTCGCAATAGGCCGACCGTGCCAAAGGCGTTGGCGATAACTGAACTTGGGTGATCCATTTCAATATTTCATCCGGATTGTCCCGATGTTGCTCGGCCATTTCCGGGTTGAAAAACGAAATTCCTTGAACCATATGGGTTTTAATGGCATCATATTCTTCTTGTGTCATCAATTGTTTGGCGAGAAAATCGTCGAAAATCTTTGGTGTATCAAATGGCTGTGATAAGCCCTGCCAAATGCGGAAATCAGCGCGGTTAAACTGGATTCCCCTTTTTTCACGTCCATACACCCCTTTAAAAAAATGGGATCCCCCCACGTCCGGGAATCCCATTATATATAATAT